>NZ_VWWM01000004.1:0-188496 GCF_011752945.1 Paraburkholderia sp. Cy-641 | reverse complement strand
CTCGGCCGCAAGCTGCTCGAGACCGAGGCGCACGCCACCCGCATGGCCGCCGGCGCGCTCGTCGAAGCCCACCGCCAGGCCAAGGCCGCCGATCGCTACGTCCGGCGCAACCCGTGGACCTCCGTGCTACTCGCCGCGGCGGCCGGCCTCGCGGCAGCGGCGGTCACGCGCCGCGGCACGGGCACGGACACAGGCACGGGCAAACGCTGAACCGGCCCGCGATGCCGCCGGGCCGACGGATGCCGAACTGAAGCGTCATCGCCTGGAACGCGCCGGCCCGCACCGAACCGGTCATTCTGCTCCGCCTCCACCCGCCCACGCGAAATCGTCCCCCGGCCCCGCATCGCGAAACGCGCATCACTCGCCCGAGGTT
Source organism: Paraburkholderia sp. Cy-641 (assembly GCF_011752945.1). Taxonomy (NCBI): domain Bacteria; kingdom Pseudomonadati; phylum Pseudomonadota; class Betaproteobacteria; order Burkholderiales; family Burkholderiaceae; genus Paraburkholderia; species Paraburkholderia sp. Cy-641. The sequence continues at coordinate 188,123 of NZ_VWWM01000004.1, read as the reverse complement.
GCACCCCTCGCTTCGCGAAAGGTTGCGCCTGCGCACAACCGGCCATTTCTGTCCAGATCATCGGGTCGCCGCCCTCACGGCCGTTTTTACGCTTTCGCTACAAAATCGACTGGACGTGTAGACGACTAGATTACATTTCACCTGCAATTCAGTTCAATATATGGATTTATTCACATTGTCACTATCGACAAATCAACAATAATGCTTATTTATCCAATAAATATTTCGCAAATAGAAATAATCGTTGACAGGCTTTAAATACAAGGATTTAGGTCGTTTGTCAGCTTTTTACGACATTCTTTTTTTTCCTGTTCTTACCGATTGGACCCGTGAGCTATTCTGCTTTCCGCAACAACGAACAATCATCTGCGTGGAGAATTTGGATGAAACGAATCGCACTGTCGACTCTCTCGCTGACGCTGCTCGGCGTCACCGGAATGGCTCACGCTCAAAGCAGCGTGACTCTTTATGGCCTGATCGATGAATCGGTCCAATACGTGAACAACGCAACGCCGCACGGCGGCAGCGTGGTCAAGCTGTTCCAGGGCAATCTGCAAGGTAGCCGTTTTGGCCTGAAAGGCTCGGAAGACCTCGGCGGCGGCCTGAAGGCAATCTTCCAGTTGGAAAACGGCTTTGATGTGAACACCGGCGCACTGTCGTCGAGCGGCACGATTTTCAATCGCCAGTCTTTCGTCGGTCTGTCGGGCGACAACTGGGGCACGCTGACGGCCGGCCGTCAGTACGACCCGCTGGTCGACATGATCCAGCCGCTCACGGGTGACGGCTACTTCGGCAGCACGTTCGCGACGCCGGGTGACGTCGACAACAACGACAACAGCTTCCGCGTGAACAATTCGGTCAAGTACGTCTCGCCGGTATGGAGCGGCTTCCAGATCGAAGGCATGTACGCACTGGGCGGCGTCGCGGGTTCGACGGGTTCGGGCCAGACGTGGTCGGGCGCGGCAACCTATGCAACGGGTCCGTTCAGCGTCGCGGCCGGCTACCTGCATGCCAGCAACGCCAACTCGCTCGCTTCGCGTACCGCGGCAGGCGGCTGGGCAGGCACGGCAGGCGGCACGTTCGACTCCGCTTTCCCGGATAACGCCGGCATCAACAGCGCCTACGCGTTCTCGAAGGCAATCGGCATCGCTTCGGCAGCCGTGCAGTACGTGACGGGTCCGTTCACGGCCAACCTGAGCTACAGCAACGCGCAATACAAGCCGGACGCGAACTCGGGCTTCCAGACGACGCAGAAGTTCAACGTCGGCCGCGCTTACCTCGGCTACCAGGTCACGCCGGCAGCGCTGCTCGGTATCGGCTACGCGTACACGCGCGGCACCGGCGACGCAACCGCGACGTACAACCAGGTTTCGCTCGGCGGCAGCTACGCGCTGTCGAAGCGCACCGACCTGTACACGGTCGCCGCATGGCAACATGCGAGCGGCGACCAGCGCGATCCGGCCACCGGCGGCCTCGTGGCGGCAACGGCGTCGATCGGCTCGTACGGCAACCAGTCGAGCACCGACAACCAGGTCATGGTCAGCGTCGGTATCCGTCACAAGTTCTGATTGGACTTCTAACGGATTCGGTACGCGGCGCGCGAGCCGCGTACCCGAAAACGAAAGCCAGCCAAAGGCGATGCCGATGGCTGGCTTTTTTTCGTCCCGAGATCAGGCGGACCTAGCGCCGCTGCGACTTGCCTCGCTCGGCCTGCGCGAGCGTCTGCGCGGGCGTCGCCTCGCTTTCGTGCCCGATGCCGTCCGCGCCGACGGGCGCGCGATACCGCACGAGCGCCTGCTCCGATTGCGCCGCCGGCGCGCCGAGCGAGTCCTGCCAGTCCGGGTCGGGAATCTCGGCGAACACCTGACGCAGCCGCTCGCCCCACGTGCGGTGAATCATGTCGAAGTACGCGTTGTCGCGGTCGATCGACACGAAGCGCGTCACGCGCAGCGCGTCCTTTTCGTAGACGAGCAGATCGAGCGGCAGACCGACCGACAGGTTCGAGCGCAGCGTCGAGTCCATCGAGATCAGCGCGGACTTCGCGGCTTCGCCGAGCGGCGTGGACGGCGTCAGCACACGGTCGATGATCGGCTTGCCGTACTTCGCCTCGCCGATCTGGAAATACGGATTCACAGCCGATGCTTCGATGAAATTGCCGGCCGCGTAGATCATGAAAAGACGCATGCGGCTACCCGCGATCTGCCCGCCGAGAATGAAGCTGCAATTGAAGTCCACACCGAACTTCTGCAACGCGTCGGCCTCGCGCTGATGCACGCGACGCACCGCATGGCCGACCACGCGCGCCGCATCGGCCATCGTCGGCGCGTTCCAGAGCGTGGGCTGCGCGGCATCGCCGGCATCGGCGGGCTCGGACAGTTCGTGCAGCACCGCCTGCGTGAGCGACAGATTGCCGGCGCCGAGCAGCACGAGCAAACGTTCGCCGGGTTGCTCGAACACCGACATCTTGCGGGCGGTGCTGATGTGATCGACACCCGCATTGGTGCGCGTGTCCGACAGAAACACGAGGCCATCGTTGACGGCCATCGCTACGCAATAGGTCATGAGGAATCCGCAAGAGGCAACTGAACGGCGCTATTGTAATGCGGCGCCGATGTACCTCTTATCGGTGTTGACAGCCTTTTTGCATCTCGCTGACGAAAAACTGTCAGCGACGTGCAGGCACGATGAACGAACAACCGACGTGCACGCGAACCCCGTCTTCACGCGTGCAGCGATACGCCGGTTCGTCACCGAAACTCCACGAGATTGCAATCACTGCGCCATCTGCGCGCTGACCGTCACCGACACATCGAGCTTCTCTTCGAGTCCGCCGATACGCCGGCCGCGCACCGGGGCCGCCGCTTCGTAATCGCGCGCGACCGCGAGCCGGCAGTAGCGCTCGCTCGCAAACGCGGCATGCGTGACGTCGATGGAAACCCAGCCCGTGCCGTCGAGCCACACGTCGACCCATGCATGACTCGCCGAATGCGGCACGTCGCCGGGCTCGATATAGCCGCTCACGTAACGCGCCGGCACGCCGCGCGCGCGGCAGCATGCGAGCATCAGATGCGCGTGGTCCTGGCATACGCCGTTGCCGAGCGCCAGCGCTTCGGCGGCCGTGCTGCTGACCTCGGTAATGCCGGCGCGGTATTTCACGCGCTCGACGATCTGCCCGGACAGCGCGATCAGCCCCGCCGGACTCGCGAGACCCGGCACCGTCGCCGCGAGTTCGCGGATCGCCGCATCGGCTTCGGTCAGGCGCGTCGCGCAGGTGAAATGTTCGAGCGGAATCGGGCCGGGCGGATCGCGCAGCACGCCGTCGGCGAGCGGCACCGTTTCCACCTCGCCCGTCACGCGCAAATGAATCTCGCTGTGCGGCTTGTTGATGACCAGCGTATGCAGCACGTTGCCGTACGCGTCGAGCGCGGCGTCGAGCTTGCCGGGCGCGTCGATGCTCCAGCGCCGCACGGTCTGCGAGGCGCCGCTCGCGGGCGTAAGGCGCAGCTGCTGGATCGAATAATGAACCGTCGCTTCGTAGCGATAGGACGTGTCGTGGCGGATCGTCAGGTACATGGGAAAACTCCGTCAGGCGACCGGCAGCATCAGATAGGTACGTGCCACCAGATTGCCGAGCTCGAATACGCGCGCGAGGAACTGCGTCAGATAAGCGTGCAGGCCGGTTTCGAAAATCTGCCGGATGTCGGCATACAGCAACTCGGCACGCAGCTTGCCGGCAAAACGTTCGCACAGGTTCGAGCCCGAGGTGCGCAGCATCGCGAGATTCGAACAGACGCCGTCGAGCGAAGCGAGCAGCGAGCGCGGCATCTGCTGGTTCAGGATCATCAGTTCGACCACGCGCGCGGGCGTCACGACGTCGCGATACACCTTGCGATAGATTTCGAGCGCCGATACCGAACTGAGGATCGAAGTCCAGTAATAGAAGTCTTCGAGCTGGCGCGCGGCGTCGCGCGAATTCGGCTCGACGTTGGCAAAACGCACGTCGAGAATCCGCGCGGTGTTGTCGGCACGCTCCAGATACGTGCCGAGCTGCGTGAAGAAGAACGCGTCGTCCTGCAGCGCGGTGCCAATCGTCACGCCGCGCGACAGATGCGAGCGGAACTTGACCCATTCGAACAGCGCGCCCGGATTGCTCGCGGCCTGGCCGCTCGAAAGCCGCTCGCTGAATTCGAGCCACGTATCGTTGATGGTCTCCCACCATTCGGTCGTGAGCGTGCCGCGCACGGCTCGCGCGTTTTCGCGCGCGGCCTGCAGGCACGAATGAATACTCGACAGATTGCCCGCATCGGCAATCATGAAGTCGAGCACGTGCTCGCGCGTCGCTTCCTCGTGGCGTTGCGCGAAGACGCTTTCGAGTTCGGAGATGCGCAGCACCGAACGCTGCGCGCGGGCCTCCTGTTCGGGCGTTTGCGGCAAAAGCTGCGCCTTCAGGTTGATATCGAGCATGCGGGCGGTGTTCTCCGCGCGCTCCATATAGCGGGCCATCCAGAAAAGGTGATCGGCGGTTCGGCTAAGCATGACGGCGTTCCATATCTGAGAGCTGATTACGCGGGGCCTTCGTCAGCAGCGAAGGTCCGCGCTGGTTATCCGTAAGCGCCGGCGGCGCGCTGCGTACCGCTACCGGTGCGTCGGGCTGCATGCGCGGCGCCGTTTCAGGCCTTGATACAAGGCATAAACGGGCACGACGGCAGCCGCGTCAGTCGACCATCCACGTATCTTTGGTCCCGCCTCCCTGCGAAGAATTGACGACGAGCGAGCCCTCCTGCAACGCGACGCGCGTGAGACCGCCCGCCACCATCGTGGTGGTCTTGCCGGACAGCACGAAGGGCCGCAGGTCGATATGGCGCGGCGCGATGCCCGCTTCGACGAAGGTCGGACAGGCGGACAGCGCAAGCGTGGGCTGTGCGATATAGCCGGCCGGCCGCGCGATCAGACGCTCGCGGAACGCCTCGACTTCGGCATGCGTCGAGGCGGGGCCGACCAGCATCCCGTAGCCGCCCGCGCCGTGCACTTCCTTCACCACGAGTTCGGGCAGATGCGCGAGCGTGTAGGCCAGATCGTCGGGCTTGCGGCACTGGAACGTCGGCACGTTGTTGAGGATCGGCTTCTCGCCGAGGTAGAACCCGATCATCTCGGGCACGTAGGGGTAGATCGATTTGTCGTCGGCGATGCCGGTGCCCATCGCGTTCGCGAGCGCGACGCGGCCCGCGCGATACGCGTTCAGGAGACCCGGCACGCCGAGCACCGAATCGGGGCGAAACGCGAGCGGATCGAGAAAGTCGTCGTCGACGCGCCGGTAGATCACGTCGACGCGCTTCGGCCCCTGCGTCGTGCGCATGAACACGTAGTTGTCGTCGACGAAGAGATCCTTGCCCTCGACGAGTTCGACGCCCATCTGCTGCGCGAGAAACGTATGTTCGAAATAGGCGGAGTTGTACATGCCCGGCGTGAGCACGACGACGACCGGCTCGTCGACACCTTCGGGCGCCACCGAGCGCAACGTGTCGAGCAGCAGATCGGGATAGTGCGCGACCGGCGCGATGCGGTTCTGCACGAACAGCTCGGGAAACAGCCGCATCATCATCTTGCGGTTTTCGAGCATATAGGAAACGCCCGACGGCACCCGCAGATTGTCTTCGAGCACGTAGAACTCGCCTTCGTCGCCGGCACGCACCACATCGACGCCGGCGATATGCGCGTAAACACCGAGCGGCACGTCGACGCCCTGCATCTCCGGACGATACTGCGCATTGGTATAGACCTGCTCGGCCGGCACGATGCCCGCGCGCACGATGTTGCGATCGTGATAGACGTCGTGGATGAACAGGTTGAGCGCCTGCACGCGCTGACGCAAGCCGGCTTCGAGCGTCTGCCATTCGCCGCGCGGAATGATGCGCGGGATCAGATCGAACGGAATCAGCCGCTCCGTACCGGACAGATCGCCGTTCACCGCGAAGGTGATGCCGACGCGCCGGAACAGCAGGTCGGCTTCGGCACGCTTGCGCGCGATCGCCTCGTCGCCCTGCCGCGCCAGCCAGCGCTCGAAGCGCGCGTAATGCGGCCGTACGCCATCGTCCTGATGGCGCATCTCGTCATAGCATCGCATCTCAGCCCCACTCTTGTTGTCGGATAGAAGGCGAATGCGCTGCGCATTCGGTACTCGATACTCGATCAAGCAAGCGTTATGCCATTGGATTTACCGCGCCGAAGCATGCCTGCATGCACGCTAACGGCGCATCGCGATGGCATCGCGTCGCTGCTATCGTACTGCCGTGGATCATGATGCGCCACCACAGTGCGAGCACGCTATCAGGGTGCGCACTATGGCGCGCACGATAGTGTCTTGCGTGTTCACTACGTAGCGTGCGCATAAAAAAATCCCCGTGGATTCGCATCCACGGGGATTCGGACTACCTGCCTGCAAGTACTCGAAGCGCGCTCGAACGTCGGGCCTGACTGCTTAAACCTCGACGCCGGAAAGCGCCCGCAGCACTTAAGCTTCAGGCTGCCGCTGCGTCCTTCAGCTTCTTCAGCGCGCGTGCCTTGATGCGCACGCTAGCCGGCTTGGCCGGGAACCAGCGCTCTTCGCCCGTGAACGGGTCTTTGCCGAAGCGCTTCTTCTTCGCCGGCACAGCCTGTACGACGATCTTCAACAGACCCGACAGCGTGAATTCGCCAGCGCCCTTCTTGTGCACCGAGCCGAGGATCGTGTCTTCGAGCGCGGCCAGCACGGCCTTGGCGGTCTTCGGTTCAACGGCTGCGCGTTCAGCAACGTGCGCTGCCAACGAGGCCTTCGTGAAGGTGTCCTTGATCGGCGACGGTGCGCCAGACGCCTTCACGGCGACCTTCTTGGCTGCGACGGCTTTCTTCGCAGGGGCTTTCTTTGCAGCAACCTTCTTGGTCGGTACCGGGGCAGCAGCCTTCTTGGCCACCTTTTTTGCGGAAGTCGGCATGTTTCTCCTACCTGTTGTGGTCAATTTGAATTGCACGAAGCGCACACGGTATGTGCACGCTTCAACGCCGGATTCTACAAGCGCTCAAGCGATTTGCGCGACACTTTTATGTATTGCGATGAAGGTTTGTTGCGCGGCGCTGACTGCGCGACGCGTTTTAGTGCCTGTTTTAGCGGCTAAAACGCGTTCGGCGGAGTCGTCGGGACGCATACGTAACGCTCGTTACAGTTCGTTTCGAGCGCGGTTTTGACGGGTTGCCGGAAGCCGGCGCGGACTTTTCACCCCTTGAATCAGGGCACTTTCGTCATTTTTTGTTAAGAGCCGCGGTGTTTTCCCGATGCTTTGGCGAGGTTTTCACCGGGCTTGCGGCGCAATGCGGACCCGCGTCGCCAGCACCACGAGCGCCGCGCCGCTATGCGCGGCGGCGAGGTTCGCTTCAGAAGATCACGGAAACCGCGACCGCGAGCCAGATCGCGCTCACGCCCGCGAGAAACAGATGCCGCGCGATCCGCACGCGCGCGTCGCTGGTTTCGGGCTCGACGGGACTCGTCGCCATCCACGGAACGAGGCCGAGACACGCGAAGCCGAGCAGCGCGAACACGACGACCACGACGTCGGCCGCGCGCCAGGGGATCGGCTCATACATGCCCCAGTAGCCGAGAAAGACGATACCGATCGAGAACACGGTTGCTGAAGCGGCACTGAGCGCGGGCACCGATCCGGTGGGAGTCGGCATGCTTCACCTCCGAACGTCTGGTTGCGACGGCGCGGCCGCGCCGCACTTGCGTGCCGCGCGGGTCCCGTCAGGAAGTGCGGGCCTGGCGCGTCTCGTACGTCTTCAGATGACTATAGGCGATACGCAGCAGCGACAAACCGTGCTCGCCCTTCTGCGCGTCGCCGCCGCGCGAGATCAGGTCGCCGAGAATGTGATCCGCCTCGGTGTGCGAGTGGTTTTCGACGTCGCGCAGCATCGACGCGGTCAGCGGCGAGGGCGTCAACAGCGTTTGCGTCGCGCGCGCGTCGAAGTCCGCGGCCATCGTGAAGCCGTTGTGCTCGGCCACCGCGCGGCATTCGCCGAGCAGGTTCTCGATCAGCCGCTTGCCGTCGGGCGCAGCCAGAATATCGCCGACGGAACCGCGCATCAAGCAGGTGCTGCCCGCGAGCGTGGCCAGGAACACCCACTTTTCCCACATGCGCAGCAGGATGTTGTCGCTGACCGAGACGTCGAAGCTCGTGCGGCTCATCGCGTCGGCAATCGCCTGCACGCGCTCGGACGTGCCACCCGGCACTTCGCCGAACGTGACCGCCTGCATGTCGTTCAGATGCACGATCTGCTGCGCGGCGTCGAGCGTCGCGGCAATCACGCATTGGCCGCCGAGCACGCGTTCCTTGCCGAATCTGGCGGTCAGCACGTCGATATGGCGCATGCCGTTGAGCATCGGCAGGATCACCGTCGATTCGCCGACGAGCGGGGCGAACGAGTCGATTGCGTCATCGAGGCTATAGGCTTTGCAACTAAGCAGCACGAGATCGAACGGTTCGGCCGCGACGCCGGCGAGAATCGTCTGCACGTCGCGCAGCACGAGGTCGCCGCGCGAACTCCTGATGACGAGCCCTTCGCTGCGCAGCTTGTCGGCACGGCCCGCGCGCACGAGAAAAGTCACGTCCTGCCCCGCCGCCGCGAGACGGCCGCCGAAGTATCCACCGACCGCGCCTGCCCCAACTACCAGAATTCGCATCTTTAGCCTCTTGAAAGATTTCGCTCATGCTGCCCGATCGCGCGGATTACATCGCTCGTGGTGCTTAGGTGCCGCTCATGTGCCGCGGCTTTGGCGCACACTGCGATGCCGCACGGACGGCGCGTGTGCAGGAATGTAGCAAAGATTGTGAATCGCTTCTCGCCGCGCGGGCATGGGTGTTTGTGCTGCGATGCAGCGTCGGCATCGCTTCGATGATTTTATTGTTCGGCCGGTTGATTCCTGGGCAGAGCAAGGATGTCTGCTTAAGCGGCATCCTTGCTCGCACGGCATGCTTCATGTTTGAGACGGCGCACAAACATCCGGCGCACTGCCTTTTATGATCACAACCCTGAGCGGGATGTACGCCAGCGAAAACACACCGTATGAATAATTCACCCGTACCGGGTCACACGTCGACAGACATTGCCTGCTGAGAGGCAACGAGCTTCGGTGGCGGATCGCATTTACAGATGCATAGATCATCGCTCAGTGCTGTGCGGCGTCCAGCCGGACCCGGCATCGTGAGACGAGGACCATCGCATTTGATCCTGCCCGTTGAATTGCAGGCGGGACAGGCAATGTCATCGCCTTCGTGTGCGACACGCCGACTACCGAATGACAAGGAAGTCGGGGACGCATGAACCGTTCCGGATGCCGTCGTGTAATCACCGTCCAGGATTAGATATCGCTTCACAATCTGCTTGCCTGTTATTGGAACATCACGCCTGATCGATGTATGCGACCAGTTCCCATGCTACTTTTGCGACTTGCTGACGCGCGCCCATCATGCGGTCGAGGAACGCAAGCGCGCGCGGTTCGCGTACGACAAGCGACGGTAGCGTATCGCCCTTCAGGAAACGCCGCTGCGCATCTCCCGCCTGACCTGTTTCGAGTTTTGCATGCCACACACCATCTTCGGGGCAGATATCGCCCGTGCTAGCGAGAGTACCGATAGGCGTACGGGTCATTGCGAAGTTCGAAGATTCGTCTGCCTGTGATGTCTTTTCCGATAAACCTGATAGCGGCAGGCCCGTTGCCGGATCGAGATGCTTTGCTTTTGCCAGTTGGTCAATAAGTTCGCCGGATGGCTTCTGTGGCGGTACTGCTGCGTCCTGTTCCTTTTGCCACTGGAAAGTACCGTCCCACGGCGGGAGCTTCGCGGGCGGCAACGGAACGATCCTGTCGATGTCCGGCACCTTAGGATTACGACCATCGTTGCTGTCGAGGAATTTGCCGATCAAGCCATAGCGGCGAGTACGTTCTGCGTCAGGCTCAACGCCGATAGCATAGAGTTCATTCTTTCCGGACTTCGCATCAAAGGCATACTGAAGCAGAAACGCCGACTGACTACTACCCGCCTTCGCACTACTTTGGAAAGCCTCAGCTGCTTCGGCAAATTTTCGATCGAGCTGAAATGCCACACCGAGATCGTTACCTGCAGCAGCATGTCCTTGATCTGATGCACATCGAAACATTTGAAGTGCGATATCCGGCGCCATGTCAGCGGGATTAAGTAAATTCGCGACGTAATATTGGGCATCTGGATTTCCCAAGTCTGCAGCTTTACGCATGTAGCGTCTTGCTGCGTCTTCGTCTCGTTGGAGACCATAGCCATTTAGCAGATAGTGCGCGATGTCGTAGTAGCCACTTGGCACGCCTGCCTTGACAAGCTGCTCAGCCAGATCGACGCTTTCCTTTTCAGGGTCGGGCGACGACGCCGATCCTGACGAAATCAGGATTTGCAGATTGTGGTTCGCTTTGTAGTGTCCATACGCGGCTGCAATTCGGTAGTAGCGCGCCACATCGTTGAAATCCTTCGGCCCATCCTTCTTCTCAAGATATCGCCCGTACTGGAAAAGTTTCTCCGATTCGGGATCGAGCAGCGGCAGATGATCGGCTTCGTGCGTACACGTAAAGGCAAGTTTGAGGCGTACTGCGCTAACGTCAGGCAACTGGGTCATGTGATTCTCGTTCTTCGAACAGGCAGATAGCAGACATACAATAGACAAGGCAATGAGTGATCTACGCATGATCAATCCAACGTGCTCCGTTTTGTCGTATCGGTTCGAAACTTGATCAAAGATGCCAAAGGCGCCTGTTTCTTGCTGTCCATCCGTTTTTTGTTGCTTGTGACGATCCCACTCCACGCCTTGAACGCCTCCTCAATATTGTCACCGACAGCCTGAGCATTGTTTGCGGCCGAGTCCGGCAGCCCGCCTTGAGAACTGGCAGCGCCGTTCCTTGTGTGAATAGCCCACAACCGCTTCCGGAGCGTCTTCGTTACATCGCCATGCTCATGGCAAATGTTCAATTCACTGTCGACTTCCATACTGCGTGTGTTGACGTTTGCCGAGCCATGCGTGAGGAACACATCGTCGATAATCATGATCTTGCTATGTACATAAGTATTCATCCAGTTTCCCGCCTGGGAGTCCGGTGCGACCAGAGTGCAGATCAACGTTTTCAACCCCGGAATATCACTGGGAATGATCTGCCCTTTGTTATTGTCGGTAATCTTGCTGTTCACGGCATCCAGTTTCTTCTGCAGGTCTTTCTTACGTGCCTCGCTCTGGGCAAAAAACGGCGCGTTCTGTGCGCTTGTTCCGGTGCCATATACTCTCACCGTCTGCTCGCTATCGTCGATACCGTCAATTTTGGACTGGAGAGTGCTTCGCTGGTTTTGCAGTGCGTCGCCGCGCTCCGCCCTCGTCACATTTGGCATCGTATCCGCATGTCCAAGTGACTCCATCATGCGATAAGTCGAAACCTGCCCGTTCTCCAGCGCGTCATCGCTGGAATTGGTCACGACAAACAAATAAACCGTTCCATCCTTGCCGGTGTCACGCCCCCAAGCCAGTTGTTTATTGACGGCAGCCTTGATGTGATCGACCAGCGGTGGCCAACGGAAATACTGGTTCTCGATGTATATGAAGCGGGATACGTTGTTCGTCACCTGCTTATACATCGACCGGATGTCCCGGCGATTCTCAGCTTTTTGCGACTGCGTGCGTAGAATTTGCGCCATGAGAGGTGTCCCCCTCTCATGGCGCACGGCAAGTCGCGTCGCCAGCGCCTTGCGCGGTGTGGTCAAGTCGACCTTCGTAGTGTGCTGCCACGCACGGCAGAAGTTCACATTCAGATGTTCGAGAATCGGGCCAGTAACGCACGCGGACATGTCCTGTCTCGGCGTCGCGCCATTGCGCCCGAAGCGCGGATGCATCCGGGCAAATGAATGCCTGTCATCGTCCCAATAAGCGTCGAGCGTGTTGTGCCCCATCACGAAGCCCACGGCGTGTTCCGGTGCTTCGTAGTCCACCATTACCATTTTCTGGTGATGTGACGGTTCGCCACCGAAGCCGACCGTGACCGCTTCCTCGTTGAGGCTTTTGTCATCGCGGAACCGAGATTCCCGCCACATGATCTCCCATCGATCTTTCAAGGAGAAATCCCGCGTCTGCATCTCGATGCCAGGGAGCCCCTGCAATGCTACCAGCTGGCTTGGCTCAGGAGGCGGCAATCCTGCCGTGTGCCGTGCCCGCAATTCCGCGGCCTGCCGGTTTCTGACGTTTTCCCATTGAGGCCCAACACCCGGAGCGGTCGCATGTCGATACCACTCCCGATCGTATTCCCGCTCCGTATTGTTCTCGTTCTGCGTGAAAAGGTGCCTCCACCAGGTCAAACCCGGAGTCGAATTCTCGGACATCTGCGCAATGCCGAGGGAATCCGCCCAGCACAGAATTCGGACCCGCACGCCTTGCAGCCCCTTCGTGATAAGCAGATCACCGATATTCATCGATGCACCGCGGTCACCACGCCTGAAATACATCGAAGGCTGAAAGCCCCAGCAGATGATATCGACACTGAATCTCGCTGCATTAATAGCATCGTAAACGGCACCGAATGCCTCCTCACCGTTTACTAGCGGCTTGTAGGAGCACGGTAGCGGGTGAAACTCGACGGGCCGGTTCTCGTCAGTAAAGTCCACGAACCAGGGTGAACATACATCTGCGGTTGATGTCCGGTTCTGTGCAAGCGGTGTTGTGATCGGCGCGCCGGTCATGCATCTTCTCCCGATGGCGGATTGAGCAAGTCGCTGTAACGTTGTCGATGCTGGGCGCGATCGCCGGGTGAGGTCACATCCGGCGCACTGCCATTCGCGTGAAACTGGAATCCCTGATTCGCAAGTGCCCCATTGACAGCATCCCGATACTCGCCCGGCACCGGTATCTCATGCTTGACACCACTCGCCAGTTCTAGCGTGTACTTCTGCGTCGTTACATGGTGATCGATCGGCAACTGGCCTGTATTGTCGAACACGCCCTGCTTGACCAATGCGCCATCTGCAAACAGCTTGTACGGCATGCCTGCGGGAGCGACATTTGTCGCAGATGGCGAAGCGAAGGTATTCAACGTCAGCTGCCGCGTCGGCATATCCTTGAACGCCGGGTTCGTCACATCCATGCGCGTCGGCCCGCTGAACGGGAAGTTTGCCCCCTTGAAGTCGATCGTCCCCGGCGCGTGAATCTCGATGTTGCCGTCCTTGAGGCGAATATATGCGCCCCCGGACGTCAGCAGAATTTCCTGCTGCGCAGCGGCCTGAACCCTCTCCGTCACCGAGGCCAGCAACAGCGACTTCTGCGCGGTCAGTTCGACATTGTCTGCATGTGCCTGCACCTCGACCTTCCCCTTCGCCGCGAACAGCTTTATCCCCGCGTTCTGCACGAATAGGCTCAGTTTGTTGGTGATGCTTGCGACGAGCGATTTGCCCGTCGCAATATGCATGCTCTGGCCGCTCACCAGATTGATGTGCTGATCCGTTGCAACATGTGCCGACTTCTGCGTCGACAGCGCAATGCCTGCAGGGGCGGCGAACAGCATGACGGGCTGTGAGAACGCATTCGCATTACCAGTGCCGCCCCCTGCCGTACTGCCCCCACCGCCTGTCGAGCCCGTCGCGCTATGCTGGGTGGCCTCCGTAAAGGTCTTCAGCGTATCGTGTCCGTCCTTCAGGCTTTCCGCTCGTGACATTTCGCTCGCTCGCGAGGCTGCTTCGAGCACCCCTTGCGAACCGGTGAGCTGATTGCCGGCCATGCGCGCATCGAGCGGCTGGCTCGTCGTCGAATGTGTCGATACATACAGACCTCGGCCCGCACGCAATGCGCCGTATGCCTCCGAACTCAGATCGAACCCGCTGCCGAGAAAGTTGCCGCGCGTGTTACCGGTATGATCGATCAGATAGCCGAGGTGCAACTGCGCGTTGGTGCTGGAACTGTAGAGCTGGACACGGTTCTGGCCGGTTGAGTCGTCCATCACTATCTGATTGAACCCGTTGCCCGAGAACTCCTTTGAGCGGAATCCCGAGAGCAATCCGTTCGAGTGCCACTGCGGTTTGGCCGCGCCGTTGTACACACGGTGCAGCGCGATCGGCCGGTCGATGTCGTTGCCGATATGGCCGATCAGCAGTTCCTCACCCGCGCGCGGCATGTGCACGCCGCCATAACCATTGCCTGTATCGGACTGCGCAACGCGCACCCAGCAGGATGCTCGCTCATCTCCCTCGTTAAGCCGGTCCCACACGAACAACACCTTGATCCGATTAAGCCCGTCGGTATACGCCTCCTGCCCCTGCGGACCGGCAACGATCGCCGATTCCAGCTTCGCTTCAGGCTTGCGGTGTTCGAACGGGCTGCGGTACGGCACGCTCGTACGCTGTGCTTCGATATAAATCCGGTAGAACCCTGTCGAGCCGTCTGCGTGTGCGACGTTGAACAGCTTGCCGGTATCATCGGCTCGCGCCTGCGCCAGCTGGTTACTCAGACTGTGCGGATAATTCGCTTCGTGTCCGGAGATCGGGAGATTGTTCTCGATGGTCCACTCGACCTCAATGGCCGCAAACTCGCGTTGATCGCCAGCATCCTGGTCGTGCAAGGGATGGCCCGCGATCGTGAAGCGCCGCCCCGCATCGATCGCGCGCAGGCCGCCAACGCCGTGGAACCGCTTGGCCTGCGACTCCCATTCCTCCATCCGGATTTTCGACAGATGGTCGCCGCGCTCCTGTTTCGAGTAGGTGTAGCCGCCCGTGTATTCATAGACTTCGGCTTGCCCAGGCAGCGCGCCCTGGTTGGCTATCGTCGGAGTTGTCGTGGCCTTCGGATTGAACGGCGTCGGCGGATTCTTGTAGTCGAACGTGCGCGTCGACAGCAGTGCGGACTGCAACGTCCGCGTTCCCGACCACTGCATCAACGCATTGGCCTCGCTGTTTACGCCCGCACGATAGAAACCAACCCTCTCCGGCGAGAGTGATGCAAGCGTCTGGAGGTTATCGGTAATTACCAGCGTGTGCGATTTGCCGTCGTCCGCCTGCTGCCATATGCCATACAGCCCCTCCGACTCCAGGAGCCGGGCACGAAGTTCCAGTCAGTGTCGTCCTGCCGGCAGTACGAGCGCTCGGGCAGCGGCTTCGACAGCACGAAGCGGTACATGCCGTGCGCCTGCGGGTGCTGGTTGAACACGTCTGAGACGATCGCATCGACGCTTTTGTCCTGCCAGTGCTTCTGATCACGGCGAAACCGCAGGAAGTGCATCCATGAGGAAAACGCCAATTGATAGCTGGTAAGACTGCCTTCGCTCCCCAGTCGGCGCGCCATGTGCACGTAGCCGTGGTGCGGGAGGTACGAACCGTCTGTCTGCTGGATCCACAGCGTGATGCCCTGCGCAATCAGCGTCTTGAGCTGAACATCGGCCAACGTGGAAACGCAGTCGAGCATAAACAGGTAATCGCGGCCAATCCGCGAACGCCCCGTTACCCGATGTGGCAGCAGTACGTCATTGCCTGCCGGCGTATCCAGTTTCAGAAGACGGTCCTGCTGCGACAGGCCGCCTGTTATCACCCCGGTTAAATCCTGTGCATTCATGACGCTCTTTATCTGATTATCCGTTCACCTCGCGCGATTTTACGTATGACGATTATGTGAATGCAATCGAATAATCTTCGGGAATTGTAAAATTGGGCAGCCAATTGCCCCAGACTGCTGCCGGTCAGATTCATGCTGACCACTGCCGATAAAACACTATGCCCATCAGTATATTCATTTTGCATACGTCGTGATTCACATACACTGGGATGGAAACAGCGTAGAAACCTGCGATACGCGCAACGTAAGCTCGCGTCTATCTCCTGATACAACAGGCCTTCGACGAACGAATATAGCCGGGACTGCAATGCAGTAAGCGCCGCACCATCTACCCGCGATCAAACCCCATCACCGATCCACCGCCGCCACCGCCTCCCCCTCACCCCAACCGCCCCCAAGCGACCGATACAACGCGATCGCCGCAAGCGCATGCTCGCGCCTTGCCTGGTTCAGCGATTCCGCGTCGCGCAGATACGCTTCCTGCGCGGCCAGAACATCGAGAAAGCTCGACGCACCGCCCTTGTACAACTCCGTCGACAAACGCAGCGCGTGATTCGACGCATCGAGCGCAGCGCCGAGACGCTGCACTTGTACCGCGCCGCTCACGAGATCGCTGCGGTTATCCTCGACTTCCTTCAACGCCTGCAGCATCGTCTGCTGCAAGCCGAGTTGCGATTCGCGCATGCGGCTTTCGCTCGCGTCGATGTTCGCGGTAATGCGGCCAGCGTTGAAAATCGGGCTCGTCGCATTGAGGGCGGCGCTAAACAGATTGTCGGTTAGCGTCGGCAATCCCAGGTATGACGAAGCAAGCAGCCCATCCGCGAGATTGATCCTGAACTGCGGATAGCGCTGCGCCTTCGACACGCCCACTTCCGCTGCGCGCTGTTCGACGAGCGCATACGCGGTGCGCACGTCAGGCCGATGCAGCAGCGCCTCGGACGGCAACACCTGCGGCGCGCTTTGCGCGGGCACCGGAATCTCGCGCGCGTCGCCAAGCAGCAGCGTGTCGACGCTTTCCGGCGTACGACCCGAATACACGGCGATCAGACTCAGTTGATGCTGCACCGCCGATTGCATACGCGGAATCTGCGCCTGCAAATCCTCCAGCTGGTTTTGCGCGCGCGCGACGTCGAGTTGCGTCGACAGACCGTAATGCAAGCGCTCCTGCGTGAGCTTCAGCGCACGGCTGCGAATCGCTTCGTTGTCGCCGAGAATCTGCAATTGCGCCTGAGCCCAGCGCAGATCGATATAGGCCGCCGCCGTATTCGCCGCAAGCGCGAGCCGCAACTCGTTCAAGGCGGCTTCGCGTCCCGACACCTGCGCCTGCGAGGCCAGCACCGCGAGACGTTCGCCGCCGAACACATCGGGCGTCCAGCTCGCGGCCACGCCGAAGCCGGCCTGCCGCACATAGCCGAGCGGCGGTGGCGTGTTCTGGCGCGTGCTCGACGCGCCCGCGTTCGCATTCAGTTGCGGCACGAGCGCCGCACGATCCTGCGTGACGAGATCCTGCGCCTGCTTCACGCGTTCCATTGCAGCCTGCACGTCGAGGTTGCCGGTCAACACCGTTTCGACCAGTTGATGCATGACCGAATCGCCAAACTGCGTCCACCAGGCATCGGCACTCACGCTGTCCTGCGGCGCATCGACGCTCCACGCAGCCGGCGCGATCGTCGCTACCGTCTGCGGCAAATCCGCATGCGTGGCCGGTTGCACCGCGCATCCCGCAAGCGCGAGCCATGCCGCGCTCGCTGCCCACGTCATTATCATCCGCTTCATGTTCGACTCCTTAATGGGCTTCGGGCGGCGGCGCGGTATTGCCGAACGGGCGCGAAAACAGCACGCTCAGCAAGCCGACCACAAAGCAAAGCGACACGGCGAGAAACGCGTCGGAGAAAGTAAGAACGAGCGCTTCGCGCATCAGTACCGCGTGCAATTCACCGAGCCCCGCATTCGCTGCATTCAATACGCCGCCGCCGACGGCCGACAGATATTCGGCCTGTTTTTGCAGGATCGACTCGACCACCGGACGGCCCGCGGTCAAATGCTCATCGAGACGTTCGTAATGGAAGTTCAGGCGGTCGTTCAGCATCGTGCTGCTGACTGCAATGCCGATCGCGCCGCCGAGATTACGCATCAGATTGAAAAGCCCGCTCGCGGAACGCAACCGCGACGGCGGCAATGCGCCGAGCGCCATCGTAACGATCGGCGGAATGCAGAACTGCTGGCCGATGCCGCGCAACGCCTGCGGAATCAGCAGTTGCTGCCAGCCCCATTGACTCGTCAACGGCACATACAGATAGCAGCCGATGCCGAACAGTACGAGCCCGAACACCATCAGCATGCGCATATCGACGAAGCGCGCGAGCATCGAATAGGCGACCAGCGCGAGCAGTTGAAAGCAGCCGACCGACAGCAGCGCAAGGCCGATCTGCAACGAATCGAAACCGCGCACGCGCCCGAGAAAGACCGGCGTCAGAAATACCATGCAGAAAATCCCGATGCCGGTAATGAACGACAGCAGACTGCCGATGCCGAAATTGCGCAGCGCGAGCGCGCGCAGATCGACAATCGGGTCTTTCGCCGTGAAGGCGTGCACGACGAACAGAAAGCCGCAGATTGCCGCGACCCACGCGCACAATACGATGACGTCGTCGCCGAACCAGTTCTTGCGCGGGCCTTCTTCGAGCACGTATTCGAGGCAGCCGAGAAAGCCCGACATCAGCAGAATGCCGACGTAATCCCCCTTCTTCAGCAACGACAGATCGGCTTTGTCGATATGCACATACTTCGGCACCATCAGCGTAACGATCACACCGGGCACGAGATTCAGATAGAACAGCCAGTGCCACGACCATTGCGACGTGATCCAGCCGCCGATCACGGGGCCGATGGTCGGCGCGAGCGAGGCAAGCGCGCTGATCGTCGTGGACGCAATCAGGCGCTGCTTGCCCGGAAACAGCACGAATGCCGTGGTAAACACAGTCGGAATCATCGCGGCGCCGAGTGCGCCTTGCAGACCGCGAAACAGGATCATCGAGTGGATGTCCCATGCGAGCCCGCACAGCATGCTCGTTACCGTGAAGCCGAACGAGGAGAACGTGAAAAGCCAGCGTGTCGAGAACACACGTGTGAGCCAGCCCGACATCGGAATCACGATGATCTCCGCGATCAGATACGAAGTCTGCACCCACGGCAATTCGTCCTGACTCGCGGACAATCCACCGCCGATGTCGCGCAACGAGGATGCGACGATCTGGATATCGAGTGTCGCCATGAAGAAGCCAATGCACATCAGCGTGAACGCGAAAACCTTGGTGCGGGTCGGCTGATCGGCGGGATTGTCGGGAACGTGAGTCATGATCGGCTTATCCCCGAGTTGCCGCGTTGCCGGCGTCGACGTGTACCTTGACCGTCGCCGAAAGACCAGGACGCAGCACGTTTTGCATGTCCTTCGGCACATCGAGGCGCACGCGCACCGGCACACGCTGAACGATCTTCGTGAAGTTGCCGGTCGCGTTTTCGGCGGGTAGCAGGCTGAAGGTTGCGCCGGTAGCCGGCGCGAGACTTTCGACCACGCCATGCAGTTGCCGGCTCGATGCGTCGAGATCGACGTCGACGCTGTCTCCGGCATGCATCTTCTTCAGTTGATCTTCCTTGAAGTTCGCGTCGATCCACAAACCGCTCGCCGGCACGACCGTCAGCAGCGATACGCCGGTGTTCGCAAGCAGCCCCACGCGTGCGGTGCGATTGCCGACATAGCCGTCGATCGGCGAACGAATCGTCGTGTACCCGACGTTCAGCGCCGCGACGCGCTGTGCGGCCTGCGCGGTCGCGATACGTGCCTTCGCGTCGTCAATCTGCGCGTCGAGCACCGCGATCTGGCGTTGCGCGGCAAGCAGCGCCGCGCCGCTGCGATCGACCGCGGCACGCGCTTTCGTCAGATCGGCGTCGGCCTTCTCGACGACCTGGTTCGATACCGCATCGTCTTTCACGAGTTCGCGATAGCGCGTCTGGTCGGCGGCGCTGCGCGTCAGCTCGGCGCCGGAGGCGCGAACCTCGGCGGCCTGCTCGCCGATCGAGGCGAGTTGCAGCGATTTCTTCGCTTCCAGTTCGATGACGGCCGCCTGCGCGCTCTCCACTTCGGCGTTCGCCTGCGCGAGACGGGCCTCGTAATCGCGCGCATCGAGCCGCACAAGCACCTGGTTCGCGTGGACGAACTCGTTGTCGCGCACGAGCACGTCGGTGACGAAGCCGTTCACCTTCGGCGCCATCACGGTCACGTCACCGCCGACGTAGGCGTCGTCGGTCGTCTCGACGAAACGGCCGACGAAGAACCAGTACGAAGCAGCAAGCGCCAGAACGACAATGACCGTGAGAACCGCGAGCAGCATCCACGGAATGCGCCGTACCTGCCGGGCGGGTTGCAGCGCGCTCGGCGGCGCGACAGTCGAAGGTGTAGTGGACATGGTTCGTATATGTGCGTATGCACTTATCAGGTTAAAAAAACAGCGCCATGCGCCGGCCTCCGCGACTTCTAGCGTTGATGTCAAAGCGAATCCCGGGTGATCGCAAACAGTTCGGTGCGCAGCGCAGCCGCGCGCTGCTCGCCGAACCGGTGTTCGAATTCAGCTTGCGCGGTGTGCCAATGCGCGCGGCCCGCACTCAGCCGCTCCGCACCGGTCGCGGTCAGCGAAATCAACAGCGTGCGTGCATCCGCGCCCCTCGTCGCGCTCGACACGAGGCCATCGCGGCGCAGTGGCTGGATCGTGCGGACCAGCGTGGTGCGCTGCATGTGCATTGCCTCGGCGATCTGCTTCATCGTCATCGGACCTGTGCGCCTGAGCCGCCCTAGCAGCGAAAACTGCGTAATGGTCAACCCGACATTCGACAGATGCCGGTCGTAGATTTGCGATACGTGGCGCGCCGCCTGGCGGATCGCAAAGCAGTCGTCGTCGAAAAGTGCTTCCATTGCGGTACTTTCCTGCTCGTTGCACGTTAGTGCATATGCACACAAAAAGGTATAAGAAAACCCGCCGAAGCGGGTTGATCCGCGCAATCTAACCGGTAATGCTGAACAACTCGGCGCGCAGCATTTTGGCGCGCGCGCGGCCAAACTTCTTTTCGAATTCGTCCTGCGCTTCGCGCCATGCAATGGATGCCTGATCGAACGTCCCTTCGCCCTTTTCCGTCAGGCTGAACAGAAATGTACGGCCATCGTGCTCCGCCGCCTCGGCCACCACGAGGCCGTCGCGCTGCAACGGCTTCATCGCGCGAACCAGCGTGGTGCGCTCCATGACCATTGCGTCCGCAAGGTCTGCCATCGGCAGATTCGGCATGCGCGCGAGCTTGGCGAGAATCGTGAACTGCGCAGCCGTCAGCCCGACACCACTGAGATGGCGTTCGTAGATTTGCGTGACGTGCCGCGCCGCCTGGCGCAGCGCAAAGCAGTTGCATTCGTCGTAGGAGATCGGTCGGGTCATGCTGAGCAGTCTATATGTGCATACGCACAGAGTCAAGATTTTTGTGAATTGAAGAGCCTTGCTCGATAGCGGACATCGCCGTTCCTGTCGTTAGCCCTGTCTCTTCCGTCGTGCTGAATCGTGACCTATATGGCAAGCGCATTTGCCATCGGGAGAAGAAATGATGCTCTAGCGAATATTTTCCGGCCTTAAAACTCAAGGATTTTTCACAATTTCAGTCATGAATAGATCATCGCCTTGAGCACAGATGTGCCACGCGCAGTTAGTGCAAAAGTCATAGGACACGGCACTTCGGTGGGCTTCCGGGACGGCTGAGTCCGTTCTTGCCAAGGGTATCTCCGACTCATTGACAAAATCGTGTCGTTGCTTTTCTGCGGGAAGTTGGGAACGATCGCAGGCCATATGTCGGTTTGCTCCCTATTCGCGATTGAGGAGAACCCATCCGCAAGCTTTCCTTCGCGGATGGCGGGACGGAGATTGTTTGCCAACCAACATCACCAAATAGCTCAACTGAAGAGGAGACCATGTATTAATGGCACCACAGATGATTCCCGTTGACACAACCGTGACCATTCGGGAGGACATACCCAAATACGTCCGTCTTCCGCATCAGGCAATGGGTTACCTCGAAGAAAAAATCCGCTCGGCGATGTGGTGGCCCGAGGTACTGCGGGTGCAGAGACCGGATGGCCTCGTGGGAACGAGCCTGCTCAAGCAGATTGCGATGAGCGCGGCGATTCGCGCGGATGAGAGGAAACATGAGTTCTGCTGGCGGTACAAGGCCGAGGTGTCGTTTGATATGCGGCCGTGGATAACAAGCAGACATGCAAAAGCGCCAATTCCTTTTCTCAGCAAGAGCGATGGCGACACCCCCGGGCGCCGTCACAGCCAGAATCCGTTTCCCCTGCCCGGCAGCCTTGCGGGAGACGTGCGCCGCCCGGACGTGGTGATCGTCGAGAACGAGGGCAACCGGTGGCCAGGGCGCGGGACGGTCGATCACGACGGGATGGCGCAGTGGCCAAACCTGCTGAGGCTCGTCGAGGTCAAGTTTCCGGGAGATACCTGGGGCGAAAACCAGGAGCGCGACTATCTCGGCATTGCCGGCGATAACCGCCATATGACCGTGCTGAAAGTCTCGGGCGGTGAGGAGCGTGCAAAGGCAATGGTCGAGGCGGCCATTGCCGCCGGATTCCTCGGCAAGGTCGCCGGCAGGCTGCTGCTACGCGCCCGGCTCCGCTCGAAGATCCCCGTCCCGCAGGCCGCATGGCAGCAGATCAGACAGCAGACCGACCTGACCGTCCAGCAACTCCGGCAGATCGACTGGGGACAGGTGTGCATCACCATGTCCGGGGGGATGGCCGTGGTTGTCCTCGTCATCGATGGGGTTCTCGTTCCCGTCGTGCTGACGCAGGCTCTGGTCGGCGCGCTGGCCGCGCTGGTGGCGATCACCGCGACAGCGGGCGACGCGGCGCTGATGGCGGCACTGACCAGCCCACCCAATTTTTCTTTTACTTCAAATGGATCACATGATGAATTCTTCCCGTAAAAAGCCGGTGCTGACACCGGCGGAAGCCTTCAGCCGCTATGGCGAGGAACTATGTCAGCACGACAACCGGGGCGGGCTGGTGATCTTCCCCGGCGTAATCGGCACGGTGTTCTTCGAGCGCGGTTCGAAGCCCGATGTACGCCGCGGACTGCTCGCCTGCTTCGACCGTTTCGAGCAACTGTTTGGCCCTTACTTGAAAGGCGGCAGGAATGGCGATGACGGCCGCTTCAGCCGGAAGACGCCACGCGGGGTCGAAGCGATGCGCCGGGCAATTCTGGAAACTCAGCCCGAAATCAAGGTTGAGGTCGTACGCTCCAGCGCGATCGATGAGGATAGCGCCGCAGCCTATCAGATCAAGACGCTGACCGATGTGGCGGTAGCCGAGGACTATACCGATCCGTCAGGATTTTTCGTGAAGAAAGGGCAGGACTGTGGCTTGTCCTACCTCAAATTCTGGATGCCGATGGATTTCGTGAACACGCCCGAAGGTGTCCGGAGCTACGAGGCGTTCCTGCGCTTCGTCTGCGAACAGCTTCCGGTGCGGGGCGGCTACGGCGGATTCTCATCCATCCTGCCGTACAGTTTCCACGAGTACATGCCGCAGGAGTGGGCGCTTGCGCAGCGGTTCAGCGGACTGGAAATCGACAGCTACGCGTTCATACAAGATATGGAATACGACACCATGTCGTACGAGGGTCAATCGACCGACCACATGACGGCGCTTTATGAAGACCTTCGTCCCGGCGCCAAAGTCGGGCATTACGGGTTCATCAAGGGCGTGAACTGGTACACCCTCATCGGCGACCTGTTCGTCGACCGCCTCGGCGGGGAAGCCGCCGTGCGAGCCGAACTGGCACGGCCTGACATTGGCATCGAGCGGGTCGGCCAATGCCTGCTGATCCGCGCAGGCGACTTCCCCCGCCTCGGCGCGCCTGAAGAGGGACTTCCCGAACCCTACGTGTTCGTCAATCGCGTGCTACGTGTGCTGCGTAATCCCGCGCCTCCCTCGCTGCACACCAATGTGCCAGGCGCCGACCATGCCGACCCCGACGGCACCCGGCGATGGGAAGCCCGCTTTGATCTGCCCGGTGCGCCACCGTTGCCGCGCACGCCTGAAATCGTCCCCGCGAAGAAAAACTGACCCAAGGCAGCGGCCTGAATTTTTTCGGCTCGGCGACCTCACCGACCACGGCGGCGAGGTCGTCACTGCCTCGACAACGGCGGACTATCAAATCAATCGATGAAACCGGGTTATCGAACGGAGCACCCCGTCCATCGCTTTTACAGAGCGAGCAGAGCGAAAACCACCGTCATACCGTTTCTCAAAGCATGCAAGACAACCAAACCAACCCCCACCCGCATTTCACTCCACACTGAAACATCCACATCAGGACACACGCATAATTCGATTCCACAGGCGGACCACGACGCGCATCGCTCATACCCACACCGTCAAGGCGAAACCGAATTGCCCCGCACCGAACCAACCACGGCGAACGGCCCAAACACCGCTCTCGAACTCGCCCTGCTTCTGGCGCTCTCGACGCTATGGGGTGCGTCCTATACGTTCATCCGGATCGGCGTCGCCACGATTCCCCCGCTGACGCTCATCGCGGCGAGAACCTTGATCGCCGGATCGGTGCTCCTGTTCTGGATGAAAGTCCAACGCATCCCGATGCCGCGCGGCCTCGCGACATGGCGCCGCTTCCTGGTACAGGCGCTATTGAACAGCGTGGTTCCCTTCACGCTGATCGCGTGGGCGGAACGTTCGGTCGAAGCGGGTTTGGCGACCATTCTCAATTCCGCGTCACCGGTACTCGCATTTCTCGGCACCTGGATGATGACGCGCCATGAACCGCTGACACCCCGCAAATTGTTCGGCGTCGTCGCGGGACTCGCCGGCATATGCCTCGTTGTCGGCGTAAGCGCATTCGAAGGACTCGGGCATCAACTGATTCCGCAACTGGCGATCGTCGCGGCGACGGTTTGCTATGCAGGCGCGGCGATTTACGGTCGCTCGTTCAAAGGACTCTCACCGGCCGCGCCCGCGGCGGGCTCGCTGATTGCCGGCGCAATACTGCTCACGCCCGTCAGTCTGGTCGTCGATCGCCCCTGGACGCTTCACCCTTCATGGCAATCGCTCATGGCGCTAGCCGCGCTCGCGGTCTTTTCGACGGCCATGGCGTTCGTCATCTACTTTCGGCTCGTGCAAGCGCTCGGCTCGGTCGGCACGACCGCGCAAGCCTATCTGCGGGTTCCGATTGGCGTGGGAATCGGCATGGCGCTGCTCGGCGAATCGCTGTCCACGTCGGCGTGGCTCGGACTGGCGTGTGTCGTTGCCGGCGTCGCCGCCATGACGATTCCATCGCGCGAGACGCACAAGCAGAGCGCGTAACGGGACTTGCCGCGAGTCCTCGCGCGCGCAGCAAATACGCGCTATTCGCCGCCTAGCAACGTGTCGAGCATGCGCTGCGGGTTCATCAGAAAAGCGCGCATGACCTGGTAGTGCTCCGTGTCCTCATACGCCATTTGCGACACGCCGTTTGCATCGAAGTGATAGATCGTTGCATCGGGATAGGCCATCAGGATCGGCGAGTGCGTCGCGATAATAAATTGCGAGTCGTCGCTGACGAGATCGTGAATTCGGGCAAGCGCCGCGAGTTGCCGTTGCGGCGACAACGCGGCCTCGGGTTCGTCGAGCAGATACAGCCCCTTGCCGCCGAAGCGGTTCATCAGCAACGTCAGAAACGATTCGCCGTGAGACTGCTCGTGCAGCGAGCGGCCACCGTACGAGTGGATGATGCGCGCGCCCGGTCCGGGCTCCGAGTCGAGGTTTTCGATCTCGGTGGCAACGTTGAAAAAACTCTCCGCGCGCAGAAAGAACCCGTCCCTGGGGCGCTTGATACCCTTCGCGATGCGCAGATAGTCCGCGAGATTCGAGTGCGAGTTGCGCGTGCCGAAGTTGAAGTTCTTCGTCCCACCCTCGGGATTGAAGCCCATCGAAACCGCCACCGCTTCCAGAAACGTCGATTTTCCCGAGCCGTTTTCGCCGATCAGGAACGTCACCTTCGGATGCGGTTCGAGCGACTCGAACGAGTGAATCGCGGGCAAGGAAAACGGATAGCGCTCGAAAGACTCGACCTTCTCGCGCAGCAGTGAAATACGGCTGATGTACTGGGTGGAAATCATCGCAGGTACGGTGGAAACGGTTGCATCATTCTAGCCCTAGCACCGTCACCCCCACTTCCATCCGATGCGCGCCGCCGCCGAGAATCGTCCCGCGCAACAGCGACACGTCGCTGTAATCGCGGCCGATCGCGAGCGTCACATGATCGAGATCGGCAAGCACGTCGTTGGTCGGATCGAGATCGATCCAGCCGCTGCCGGGGCAATGCACCGAAACCCATGCATGCGACGCGTCGGCGCCGATGAGCTTCGGCTGTCCCGGTGGCGGATCGTTGCGCAGATAGCCGCTCACATAGCGTGCGGGCAAGCCGAGCGAGCGCAGGCAGCCGATCATGACCTGCGCGAAATCCTGGCATACGCCGCTTTTCAGTTCGAAGGCACGCTCGGCCGGCGTATCGAACAGCGTCGCCGAGGGCTTATAGGCGAAGTCCGCGTGAATCCGCTGCATCAGATCGATCGCGCCTGCCACGAGCGGCCGGCCGCTCGTAAAGCTCGGCAACGCATAGTCGCGCAGCGACGGCCGCAAGGCGATATTCGGCGACGCGAAACAGAACTCGACCTCGGGCCGAAACTCGCCGCCGACGCGAAACCGCAGCGCATCGGCCACCGTTTCCCACGCGGGCGTGGCCTCGGCATCGAGATCGGTCCAGCGCGGCGTCAGCGACACCGTCGTTTCGCTGACCAGTTGCAAGCATTCGTGCGGCGTATCGAGCGCGAAGTACAGCACGTCATTGCCGAACGCGTCGATACGGCTATGCAGATACGACGGCTGCGGCTCGATCCGCTCGCTGCGCGAGATCACGCGCTGCCACGGGCACGCGAGCGGCCGGATCGTCGCGAGATGCTGCGCGGTCTCAACATAGGTCGAGTAGTGATAAGTCGTGCGATGCGAAACGGACAGCACGGTCGGCGCGTTCTTCATACCCACACCTGCGAGGCGACCGTGGTCGCGTGACTGAAATAACGCGCGCTGATTTCATGCGCGGCCGCATTCGCGAAGCCGCCGATCTGATCGCACAGCGCAATCAGGCTGGTGTAGGCGCCTTGCTCGTCGACTTCGCACAGCGATTCGAGCGAGGGCAGCAATTCGACGGGCGGCAATAGCTCCGCGAACGGCCGGTGCCGCGCGCTGTCCGTCGTCGCCGTGATTTCATCGAGCTTCTTGCGCAGCCGTTCGTACACGCCGTAAATGCCGCGCGGATTGTGCGGTTCGATCACGAGCAGATCGAGCAGGGCCGGCACTTCGAAACGGCCCGGATACAGCGAGCGATACGTGAGCGTGCTGTCGAACAGTTGCAGCAGCAGATCGAAACCGGCCGGCGTCGCAAGCTGACCATGCGCGGCGACGCCGCGAACGAATGCGGTCATCGTCGCGACGCGTTCGATATGGCGGCCGACGAACAGCAGGCGCCACGCGCCGTCGCGCGTCATGCGATCGCCCTGCGCGCCGCTGATCGCCGACAACTGTACCGACAGATGTTCGAGCGCGTTCGCGAGCGTCACGCGGTCGTAGCGATCGGCGGCATTGGCGCTTGCGCTATTCGTCGTGCCACCTGTCGTGCCACCCGCCGCGCCATTCCGCGCACCACTCGCGCCGCCGTTGCTATTGCCGTTGCTCGACACCGGCAACAACGCCTGCAATGCATCCTCGAAGTCATTACGCGCCGCGAGAATCACGCGCCAGTGATCGTTCGACAATCTTCCGCGCACCTCGCCGTTCGCGCGCGCCTGACTGCTCAGGTTCTGGCTGATGCTGACGCTGCCCGCACTGCCGGCGAGATTCGCGACGAGCACGCGCTCGAAGGTCTGCGGCGAAGGCGGCGTATGCGGCGACGCCATATCGCCCGGCTGCACGAGACCGCAGTACGTCGCGAGTTCGACCAGCGCCGGAAACATCGCATCGGCATCGTTGCCTTCGAGCGAGCCGAGAATCAGCCGCAACAGCCGCACGTTGTTTTCCGCGCGCTCGCCGTAACGGCCGGCCCAGAACAGGTTTTCCGCGGCGCGGCTCGACACGGTGCGATGCCGGCGCGAAAGGTCGGCGGGCTGCATCGGCGAAGGCAATAGCGTAAACGTCGAGCTCGGCTGGCTCGACAGCACCCACGTATCGACGCTGCTGCCGCCGTGCTGCATCGACACGGTCGTCTGACGCTCGGCTGCCATGCGCGTAAAGCCGCCCGGCATTACGTGCCAGCCGCCGTTGACGTCGGCGATCGCATAGACGCGCAGCACCGACGGCCGGCCGCCGATCGTGCCGGCCTCGTAGCGCGGCGTACACGAGAAGCGCTGCTCCTGCTGGATCGTGAACGTATCGGGCATCGCCTCGATGCGCTCGCGCCAGGCCGCGAGCGGCTGCGCGCCCTGCTCGATGCCCGGCGGCGCGTCGCGTCCCGCGAGCGGCCATGTCGGCACGATAAAGGCGGTGTCGAGATGCTCGAACGCATGCTCGCGCGCGGCCGCCTCGCCGCACCACCAGGTCGGCACACCGGGTAGCACGAGTTCCTCGCCGAGCAGCGCCTCGGCAATGCCCGGCAGAAAACCGTGCAGCGCCGGCGATTCGACGAAGCCCGCGCCCGGCACGTTCGACACGATCACATTGCCCGCGCGCATCACCTGCAACAGGCCCGGCACGCCGATCGTCGAATCGGCGCGCAGCTCGACCGGATCGCAGAACGCGTCGTCGAGACGGCGCAGCACGACGTGCACGCGTTCGAGCCCGGTCAATGTCTTCAGATAGAGCCGGTCGCCGCGCACGGTCAGGTCCTTGCCCTCGACCAGCGTGACGCCGAGATAGCGCGCGAGAAACACGTGCTCGAAATAGGTTTCGCTGTAAGGCCCCGGCGTGAGCAGCGCGATATGCGGCGATATATCAGAAGATGATGCATCGGCATCGCCGGCGTTCGCTGCGTTGCCCAGGGTTGCCTGCGCGGATCGCACGAGCGTCGCGATCAGTTGCGAATAGATCGGCGCGAGGCGGCTCACGCGCATTGCACGGAACGGCCCGGCGAACAGCGTCGAGACGATCAGGCGGTTTTCGAGCGCATAGCCGAGGCCGGACGGCGCCTCGGTGCGATGCGCGAGCACGCTCCACTCGCCGTTCGGCGTGCGCGTCAGATCGAGCGCGACGACCTGCAAGTACTGCCCGCCCGGTGGCGTGAAGCCCGTCACCGAACGCAGATAGCCGGGATGCCCGAAGACCAGCGCGGGCGGCAATTGCCCGCGTTCGAGCAGCGTGCGCGCGCCGTAGATGTCGGCAACGATAGCATTGAGCAGATGCGCGCGCTGCTTCACGCCGCGCTCGATCTGCGCCCACTCGGCCTCGCTGATCAGAAACGGCAGCAGACCGAGCGCCCACGGCCGCGACTTGCCGTTGTCCGCATAGACGTTGTAGCTGATGTCGTTGTCGCGAATCTGCTGCGCGATCGACGCGTTATGGTCCGCGAGCCGCGCGATGCCGTCTTCGCCGAGCAGCGCGAAGAACTGCCGCCACGGTTCGCGCAGCGCGCCGGACGCGTCGCGCAGTTCGTCCCAATGTCCGTCATGACCCGGCAGCAACCGCAACAGGGACAAAGCGTCCGCGTGCGGCGCGGACGCTTCGAAGGGCAAGGTCGATTGAAAGGCCAAGGTCGTGTGAGGTCAGGAGTCCATCGTTGTCAACGGCGGCGCAGATCGAGCGTGAACGGAAACTCGAGACTGCGCCGCGGCGTGCCCACCGCGAGCGGCCCCGGCGTGTGACCCGACGCGAAGAAGCGCGCGCGCCGCCGGCTTTCCGCCTCGTAGGCGTTGACCGGGAAGGTCTGGTAGTTGCGCCCGCCCGGATGAGCGACATGATACTGGCATCCGCCGAGCGAGCGGCCGGTCCATGTATCGACGAGATCGAACGTGAGCGGCGCATGCACGCCGATCGTCGGATGCAGCGCCGACGCCTGCGACCACGCGCGAAAGCGCACGCCGGCCACGTACTCGCTGACGCGGCCGGTCGGCTGCAACGGCACCGGCACGCCGTTGACGGTCAGCACATGGCGGTTGCCGTTCAAGCCGAGCGCGCGCACTTCGAGCCGCTCCACCGACGAATCGACATAGCGCACCGTGCCGCCGGCGGCACCTTCCTCGCCCATCACGTGCCACGGTTCGAGCGCGTTGCGGATCGTCAGATCGACGCCACTCACGACCATCTCGCCGACCAGCGGGAAGCGGAATTCGAAATGCGGCGCGAACCACGCACTATGGAATGCGAAGCCGGCTTCGCCGAGATCGGCGAGCACGTCGTCGAAATCCATCCTGACGAAGGTGCCGAGCAGGAAGCGGTCATGCAGCTCGGTGCCCCAGCGCGTCAGGCGCTGCGTGTACGGCGTGCGCCAGAAACGCGCGACGAGCGCACGCAGCAGCAGTTGCTGCACGAGACTCATGCGCGCATGCGGCGGCATTTCGAAGCCGCGCAGTTCGAGCAGGCCGAGACGGCCGGTCGGGCCGTCGGGCGAATAGAGCTTGTCGATGCAGAATTCGGCGCGGTGCGTGTTGCCGGCCACGTCGATCAGGATGTTGCGCAGCGCGCGGTCGATCATCCACGGCGGCAGGCTTGCGCTATCGCGACCGCCGAGCAGATCGATCTGCCGCTGCAATTCGGCGAACGCGACTTCGAGTTCGTAGACCTGATCGTTGCGCGCCTCGTCGATACGCGGCGCCTGGCTCGTCGGTCCGATAAACATCCCCGAGAACAGATACGACAGCGAAGGATGGTTATGCCAGTACGCGACCAGGCTCGCGAGCAGATCGGGACGGCGCAGAAACGGACTGTCGGCCGGCGTCGCGCCGCCGAGCACGAAGTGATTGCCGCCGCCGGTGCCGGTGTGGCGGCCGTCGAGCATGAACTTCTCGCTGCTCAGATAGCAGTGCTCGGCCGACCGGTACAGGTACTCGGTGTGATCGACGAGTTGCTCCCAGCTCGCGGCCGGATGGATGTTGACTTCGATCACGCCGGGGTCGGGCGTCACCTGCAACACCTTCAGGCGCGCGTCGCGCGGCGGTTGATAGCCTTCGAGCACGACCTGCATCTTCAGTTCTTCGGCCGTCGCTTCGACTGCGGCGAGCAGGTCGAGATAATCGTCGAGATCGGTCAGCGGCGGCATGAATACATGCAGCAGCGTATGGCCGCTGCCGAACGAATCCGTTTCGGCCTTCGGGCCGGCCGCGCGTTTCGGGTCGCGCGCCTCGACGCAGAGCGCGGTGCGCAGCGTATCCGCCGACGATTGCCCGCGCGCCGGCGCCTGCACGTCTTGCTGTGCCTCGTCGGCGCGTGGCGCATAGGCCAGCACGGTGCCGCCCGGCACGCCGCTCAGCACATCCGCCGCGGATAGCGACAACGCCGCGGCCTGGCGTGCCTCGGCCGTTGCCTCGGCGGACCCCGCCTGCTCGCGCACGCCTTCGTATTGCAGGCGCAACTGCGCGGCCGTGCGCAACGGCTGCGGCGGCGCGAACGGATCGTGCGCGTGCTGATACGGATAGTCGGTCTCCGATACCCAAGGCAGCGAGTCGAGCGGCAAGCGGTAGCCCATCGGCGAATCGCCCGGAATCAGGTACATGCGCTCGTCGCGGAAGAACCAGCGGCCGCTGACCCACTTCGGCGTCGAGCCGGACAGGCCGCGTGCGCGGCCGAGCGGCAGCACGTAGCCGGTCGGGTGGCTGAGGCCCGCATCGAACACGCGCCGCAGACGCGCGCGTTCGAGTTCGTCGTCGAGGCGCGCATCGAACGGATCGACGTTGACGGGCAGGCGGCGCTCGCGCCATAGGTAGTACCAGGTATCCTCGTAGCCAGTCTCGATGCAGTTCTTGTCGACCGAGAGCTTGTCCGCCAGATGCGCGATGAAGCGCTGCGCGTCGCTGGCGGTATAGCGGCCCGGCTCGCGTTCGTCGGCGAAGAGCGCGGGGTTATGCCAGCACGGCTCGCCGTCGGCGCGCCAGTAGAGCGACATCGCCCAACGCGGCAACTGCTCGCCCGGATACCATTTGCCCTGGCCGAGATGCAGGAAGCCGCCCGCGCCGTAGCGCTCGCGCAGCCGGTCCATCAGCGCGACCGCGTAGCCGCGTTTGGTGGGCCCGAGCGCATCGGTGTTCCATTCGGCGGCGTCGCGGTCGCGCACCGACACGAAGGTCGGCTCGCCGCCCATCGTGAGGCGCACGTCCATTCCGGCGAGTTCGCGGTCGACCCGCGCGCCCATCGCCTGCACGTCGCTCCAGACTTCCTCGCTGTACGGCTTCGTCACGCGCGGCGTTTCGAGCACGCGTTCGATCGACATCGCGTGGCCGAACTCGACCTCGCATTCGTCGACCGCGCCCGAGATCGGCGCCGCGCTGCCCGGCTCCGGCGTGCACGCAACCGGAATATGCCCCTCGCCCGCGAGCAGCCCCGAGGTCGGATCGAGCCCGATCCAGCCCGCGCCGGGCAGATAGACTTCGCACCACGCATGCAGGTCGGTGAAGTCGACTTCGGTGCCGCTCGGGCCGTCGATCGCTTTGACGTCGGGCGCGAGTTGCAGCAGATAGCCCGACACGAAGCGCGCCGCGAAGCCGAGTTGCCGCAGCGTCTCGACGAGCAGCCAGCCCGAATCGCGGCACGAACCCGAAGCGTTCACGAGCGTTTGCTCGGGGGTCTGCACGCCGGGCTCCATCCGGATCAGATAGCGGATCTCGTGTTGCAGCCGCTGATTGAGCGCGACGAGAAAGTTCGCGGTGCCGGCCGGCGTGCGGTCGATGCTCGCGACGAATTCGGCGAAGCGCGGCGTCATCGGCCGCTGGATGCGATACGGCGCGAGTTCGGCGGCAAGCTCCGGCGCATAGTCGAACGGAAACTGCTCGGCCGACGGTTCGAGAAAGAAATCGAACGGGTTATAGACGGCCATTTCGGCGACCAGATCGACGGTCACCTTGAATTCGCGCGTCGGCTCGGGAAACACGAGCCGCGCCTGATAGTTGGCGAAGGCGTCCTGCTGCCAGTTGATGAAGTGCCGCTCCGGCTCGACCCGCATCGAATACGACAGGATCGGCGTACGGCAGTGCGGCGCGGGCCGCAGCCGCACGACCTGGGGCGACAGCGAGACGAGCCTGTCGTAGCGGTAATGAGTAACGTGATGCAACGCGACGCGAATGGACACTCCGGACTCCTCGACGAAGATGGGCAGCCCGCCAGAAAGCAAGCTCTATGCCGTTGAGCGACAACCGCTACCTGAACCGCCTGGTGCTTCATGAATTGCGTTGTGCTGACGTGTGCTGCTGTTGCATCTGCTGCCGTTGCATTCGCTGCTGCCTGAGCTCGCCGCCCGGTCTCGCTACCCAGTCTCGCTGCCCCGAGGCGACTTTCATCATGTTGCGCTGGACTTCGATCTAACCTCTATCCGGTTAACCGCGATCTCTCGCGAAACACTCCCGCCACGCACCGCGCGTTGCCGCGGTGCGCCATCGAACCGTGCACCAAAGCGGCGCGCCGCCGATGCACGATCATGTACGTACTGTGCGTTAAAGCAGTGAGTTCTGGCAATCGCGGCATGAAGATTGCGGCGGGCTTTCGCTCATGAACCGCTCATGAACGTGACTCATGCCTCTTCAGGCCGCCTTCACCACCGGGTCCGACCGATGAAAACCTTCCACTGCAATCGCTGCTCGCAACTCGTGTTCTATGAGAACGTCCGCTGCGAACGCTGCGAGTCCCTGCTCGGCTACCTTCCGGATCTCAAGGAAATCAGCGCGTTCGAGACCGCCGGCGAAGGCCGCTGGCGCAGCCTGCATCCGCGCGCGGACGGCACGCTGTTCCGCCAATGCCACAACTATGCGGTCGAAAATGTCTGCAACTGGATGATTCCCGACGCCTCGCCCGACACGCTGTGCCGTGCCTGTCATCTGACGCACACGATCCCGAACCTGGCCGAACCGGAGAACCGCCTCTACTGGTATCGGCTCGAAGTCGCGAAGCGGCGTCTGTTGTACACGCTTGCTGAACTCGGGCTCGACGTGACGTCGCGCGACGCGGACCCCGAGCACGGCCTCGCCTTCGAATTCCTCGCCGACGGCGACGACGGCGCGCGCGTGATGACGGGCCATGACAACGGGCTGATTACGCTGAACATCGCCGAAGCCGACGACGCCCATCGCGAGAAAGTACGCACCGCGATGGGCGAACCGTATCGCACGCTGCTCGGACACTTCCGCCACGAGACCGGGCATTACTACTTCAGCCAGTTGATCGAAAACGAGCCGAGCCGGCTCGAACCGTATCGCCAACTGTTCGGCGACGAACGCGCCGATTACGGCGAAGCGCTCGAAGCCTACTATCGCGACGGCGCACCGGCCGACTGGCAGGCCTCGTATATCAGCGCGTACGCGACGATGCATCCGTGGGAAGACTGGGCCGAGACGTGGGCGCACTATCTGCTGATCGTCGACGTGCTCGATACCGCGAGCACGTACGGCCTCGCGCTGCTGCCCGACGATCCGCGCGAACCGACGCTGACCGACCGCACGCCGGTCGAGGACGCGAGCTTCGACAATCTGCTCAAGCGCTGGTTTCCGCTCACGTATGCGCTGAACAGCCTGAACCGCAGCCTCGGTATCGCCGATGGCTACCCGTTCACGCTCGCCGCGCCGGTGGTGGAAAAGCTGCGCTTCGTGCATCACGTGATCGCGGCGGCGGGAGAAAAGAAGACGCGGGCCACCGATCCGCCGGCAACGCCTGCGAGCGAGGACGAAGCCGCCGTGAACGAAGCCGCCGCGGCGGGTCCCTCGCACGAACCGCATCGACTCGACGCCGACAACGCCTGAGTTCGCGCACGACGACGGCATAAAAAAACCCGCTGCCGGATCGACCAGCAGCGGGTTTTATTCATGCAGCGATGCGCGGCCTTCGCTCACAGGCTCGCGCATGCCCTCCGCGCCATCGCTCAATACGCGACATAAGGCCCGGTCCCGCCCGGCGTCCCCTGCTGCTCGATCGCCGCATACACGTTGCGGCCATAGAAGAACGGCAGCCCCCAGTCGAATACCGCCGAGGTCACGAACGCCGGTCCCGCGAGCAGCGGCAGCGCCGCATCGCCGTTATAGGTCTGCGCAACCGAGGTCGCATTGGCGACGCCGAACGTCACCGCGCTCGTCACGCCGTTCACGCCCTCGATCATCGCGCTCAACTGCTGCGTCGAACCCGGGCAGTAGTACGCGCTATTCGGGCTCGCGCAGGCCTGCATCGACGAGGTCTGGAAGAAGAGTCCGGTCGAGCCGCTGTCGAGAATGCTGTGCGAGTACGTCGTGCCGTTCTGCACCGTCGTGAAGGTGCCGTTCGACGGACTCACGCCGATCACCTGCGCATTGCCGAGCGCGTTGTTGCTCTGCGTGCCGATGCCGAACACGAGCTGCCCCGATACCGACGGCGCGCCGCCGTTCACGGTCGGCAGACTCAGGACCGAGCCGTTGTTGTCGGTCGTGAAGTACGGCACCGGATTGGCGACCTGATAGTTCTCGGCAAGCGGAATCGAGGTGCAGCCCGAAGCGCCGCAACCGTAGTACGTCGCGGGAATCGCCTGCTGCACGCAGTTGCCGCCGCAATCGTGCTTGAACACGCCGATGCCGAGAATGCCGTTGGCCTGCAACGCCGCCGGTGTATTGCGCGACGCGCCGACGGCCGCGCAATCGGCGGGCAGCGAGGCGTAGTTCGGGTCGATCACCTGGACCGGCAGCGACGCCGCCGTTTCGCCGGCGATCCGCAGATCGGCGAGCTTCACGGCGCCCCACGTATAGCCATCGAAGAACTGCATGCATTCGGCGACGAGGTTGCCCGCGCCGTCCTTCTGTTGCGGCAGGTTCATCGACGCGGGCAATTGCGAGGCGAATACGCGCACGCCCCACGAGCCCGTATCGACGAGCACGTGATCGATCGTCTGACAGTCGCTCGTGCCGGGCGCGCAGATCGTGATGCTGACGAACGGCATGTTCGGCACGTTGCTCACGCCCGAGTCGACCGTCACGCGTACGGCATTCGCAGCAAGCACCTGGGGCGCCGGCGAGGTGTTGGTCACGGTCGGGCTGCTCGACGAAGCCGTCGAGTTGCCCGAATTGGCCGAGTTGGCTGTGCTGCTCGCGCCGCCGGAGCCACCGCCCCCGCCCCCGCATGCGCTCACGATCAGTGCGGCGAGTGCCGCGCCCAGCAGGGTCATCCACGAAGACCTGTATCGCATGATTCGCTCCGTTATTGAATGACGCCGACATCGACACCCGCGGGCAGCGCCTGCGGCAGATACGCGTAACCGGTGAACGCACGCAGATGGCCGCTCGAAAACACCACGAGGTCGCTGTTCGACACGGCGAGCGGCGTGCCGCGCCGGTTCGCGACGGCGGCCACGTACACGTCGAAGGAGGCGCCGAGCATCGCCTTGAGATCGGGCAAGGTCGGGCCGTCCCACGCGACGCCGAACACGATGCCGTTTTGCGCGACGTACTCGCGCACCTGCGTGCCGGACGGCAACGTCAGTCGATGCACCGAGTACGCGCCCTGCGTGGTGGCCGCGTGCGCGACGGCGTGCAGGTGCGACTGATCGCCATCGACGGTGCTGACGTTCTGGCCGAGTGTCGCGTGCGCGGCGAACGGCAATGCGCAGCTCGCCCCGAGCATTGCGCAGGCAATGCGGGTAAGAAACATCGGTTTCAAGAGATTTCCTTCGAGATGAAACGCCCGTGACTGCATGAAGCCGCCACAAACGCGAAACCAGGGGCGCACACCTGACCGGCGGAACCGGCTTGCCTTCACGCCGATCGGTTGCGTGAATGCGTCTACGGAAGGATGGGGCGAAACTTTAGCGAGGCGGACGGCACGCGGCAATCGTTTGCGCCGCGATTCAAACCGCGACGCGCGATCAGTACGTTCGACTTCGTTTGACTGACGATAGCGAAACCTTTTACGAACAGTACTTTGCCGTCTTTTTCTGTTTTATATGACGTTTAAAGCAAACGGCCACGGAAAATCCGGGAAGGGCTGCATAAAAAATAGAGACCGCTCGAAGCTTGCCCGGATCATGTAAGCGTTCTCTTAATAAACTGGGTCCGACGCGTGTATTCCTCTGACTACGGGCGCTTTCTACGGCTTGCTGTCGGACTTTTTTTCGGGCCTTTTATCAGACCTTATATCGGCCAAAATATCAGGCCAAAAAAATGCCGCGGATGGCACGATCGCCATCCGCGGCATGGGTGTTCGAAGCGTGCTTTGAAGCGCACGTCGAAGCGCGCAACGCCGCTTGCTTCGCGGTTATTTCTTTTGCTGCTGCAAAAGCGACTTCAGCTCCTGCACGTTTTCTTCCACGCGTTTTGCGATGACCGCATACGACTCCGCGTGCGTCTGATACGCGGCCTGCGCGAGTTGCTGCATATCGGCGAGCGATTTGTGCAGGCTCTGCTGGACCAGCTCCGCGGTTTTCGCCGACGGCGACGCGCCCGCTGTCGACAGTTGCGCCGTCAGCGCTTGCAGTTCGTTCAGCGTTGCGCGCAGCATGTCGGCCTGTTTCTGCGCGAGCGACTGCATGCCCTGGAAAGCCGTCTGATTCGCCTGAACCAGTGCTTCCATGTCCTTGCGCCGTGCTTCCATGATGGCGGGTACGTCGAAGCCGGGGAGCTTGAACTGCTCGAGCATTTTCGTGAGATCGCCAAACGGATTGGCGGCTTCGGGTCGGTCCATGCGAAATCCTCCTTGCGGTTGAACGGACGCCGCCGGTGCGCGGCCACCTCGCATAAGCATGGCATCGGGACCTGGCGACGGCGTGTGCCGCACGAGCCACCACGGCAAGCTGGGTTTGGGGGGTGCACGGCACATCGCGCTCAATCATGCTCTATCCGGCCGCATTGCGCCAGCGGACTCACCCTGACGCGCCGCCCCCGATGCAAGGCCCGGTAAGTTACCGCAGCGCTTTCAGTAACCCGACGAATCATCGAGTCGACTATCGTTGCGGCTGGACCGGCCCATCGTGGCGCCGGCACCGTTCTCGACGGGAGCGACATGATGAAAAAAGCCCTATTCTGCGCGGCGCTCGCCGCGGTTTCCGGCCTGATCGCAACGGCCGCCTGCGCCGACGATCCGCCGCCCCCACCGCCCGGCGCGATGCATGGCGACGGGCCGCCGCCGTTTCGCGGCCATGGTCAGATGAGGGGTCCGGGCGGCGCCAACTTCGCGGTGATCCACGATCTCGAACAGTTGCGCCGTCTCTATGCGCTGAGCGGTCATGAAAGCGAAATCGTCGCGGTGTACCGCGACGTGCTGGGCAAGACGCAGGACCCGATGCTGCGGCACTACGTCTACGACTCGCTGGCTCGCGAACAATTGAAGCCCGCGAATCCCGAACAGGCAATCGCCACGCTGCGCACGAGTCTCGCGGAAGACCTCGCCGTGGCAAACAAGGTATCGCATGGTATGCCGGATGGCATGCCGTCGGGGCAGTCTTCCGGTCAGTCGCATTGAGTCGCCGCACTGCACCGACGCACTGAGCCGATGCGTCGAGTGGAGGTGCCGGGTTTGCGCGGCCGTTCGTGGCTGCATGTTTGGATGGAATAAAGCGTCGCGTGGTATGCGGCGCTTACTCGCTTCATGCTCGGCGCAAGACTGGCCATTACGATCGGCCGTCCTCGCATGGAAGCGCTCCCTCCGCCGCATCGCGCAGCCCTTCGGCACGCTACGTTGGCTGTCCCACATTGGCGCTTCACTGGCGCTTTTCATCTTCCCCCAGGTGACTAGGATAGGAGCACCGAAACGTCCGGGCAGGGTGAAGAATGCGCTATCCGTTGAACCTGGCCATTGCCGCTGCCCTGCTCGTGTTCGTCCTGTGCTGCATCATCAAGCTGGCCTTGAATTGATCGTGGCGCATCCGTGCGGACGCTCATTGCGTTGCGCATGCCGACGACTTCGACGCGTACGCCGTATTGATCCGTGCCGGTTCGCATGGACCGCTGCGCCTACGGCTCACGCTGCTCGCGCGTAGGCGCTTTCATCTCACGCCCGTTCTTTTTTACGTCGCGGGCTGCTGCGACCGTGCCCTCGACACACCTTCACTCGCGCGCATTTCGCCGCGACATCGCGCGAAATAATTGTCGAATGGCGTCCGGCGCACCACGCGCCCATACTTCGTTCGCTGCCGGTGCGTACGAATCAACGACGCATGCGATCGAAGTGCTCCACGTGCGAATCCCTTCGCCGATGATCGACGATCCCACGGTTGCCCGATCATCGGCGCATGGCTTCGAACCGACCGGCACCCGGTGCCGACGACAGGATCATCATGTTGAACCCAATGAACTTCATCAAACAGAATGCGGCCCGTTTCACCTGCATGACACTCGTCTGTGGCAGCGCGCTATTGAGCGGTTGCGCCGGCGCGCAGATCACGAACGCGAGCGCGATGAATCCGCCCGTTGCCGCGCAGCGCGATGCGCAAACCGGCACATCAGCCGGCGTACCGGCGATGGCGCACCCGGACACGATTTACGTCTCGACGTTCGACGCCGATCCGCGCCAGGTCAAACTCGATAGCGGCATGCTGCAGAAGCTGAAGACGCAGTTGTCGGGTTCATCGGCGCAACAGCAGCAGGTCGCCGATGCAGCCCAGGTCCGCGAGCAGACCGCCGATGAAATCGTGCGCCAGTTGCAGGCGATGGGTCTGCACGCGGCACGCTCGGACGGCCCCGTGCCCGCCGATCAGAACGTGCTGCTCGTGCAAGGCAGCTTCGACACCATCGACTCCGGCAATCGCCGCCGTCGCACGCTGATCGGCCTCGGCGCGGGCAAGAGCGAAGTGACGGGCTCGGTGCGGATCATCTACCAGCCGGCGGGCGGCGCGGCGCGTCTCGTGCAGAGCTTCACCGCCGATGCGGACAGCGGCAGGATGCCGGGCATCGCCGAAACCACCGGGGTGGGCGCGGCCGCCGGCAGCATCGCGACCACGGCCGCGGCGGGCGCGGGCCTGCACGGCATAAGCGAAACGAAACGCGCCGGCGTATCGGACGATGCGAAGCGCCTCGCCGGCGCGGTCGCGAAACAGATCGCGCAGATCGGCGTCGCTAACGGCTGGATATCGGCGGAGCAGGTGAAGGGCTGAGGGCTTAAAGACGAAAGTCGGTGCCGTTCGTGCGGGACCGGGATAACGGAACGGTTAAATCCCCTCGCGATTCGCACGGTTCCGATTGAAGCGACGGAATATCAGAATTATTCAAGCTTACAGCCGCGTTATTTCTACCGATTTCTAATTACCCATCTTTTGATCGGCATTTTTTTCTCATTTCTCGCCTTTCTCCCCTTGATTTTCAAAGCATTAATTGCAAGGCATTGATTTCGTCACACAAATTTTTTATAAAATGCTCGCGCGATGCAAACATGACTTTGAAAGGCAGGGTGGAATGGGAACGCAAGATTTGGCCAGCACGATTTCGAGCGATCTGACACAAAGCGACCGCTTGCTCAAACTCGATACTCCGTTGGGCTCGAATATCCTGGTGCCGCAGCGTGTCGTTGGGCGCTCGCGTCTCGGGCGCCACTTCGAATTCACGGTGGACGTCGTTTCGACGACCGGCAGCATCGAGCTCAAGTCGCTGATCGCGCAGCCCGTGACGCTCTGGGTCCAGCAGGCCGACAAATCGTATCAGCCGCACAACGGCTACGTGCATACCGCACGCCGGCTCGGCTCGAACAGCGGGCTGACCAGCTATCAGCTCGGTTTCGCCTCGTGGATGCACTTCCTGAAATTCCGTCGCGATCAACGCATCTGGCAGGACCGGAGCGCCGACGACATCGTCGCCGACGTATTCAACGCCCATCCGCAATCGCAGGGCCTGTTCCAGTTCGCGCTGTCCAGTCCGCTTCCCGCGCGCTCCTACTGCCGCCAGGACGAAAGCGACTGGAACTTCGTGCACCGGCTGCTCGAAACCGAGGGGCTCTTCGGCTTCTGGCGCCAGGCGCAGGACGGGCGCTCGCACACGCTCGTCATCACCGACCGGCTCGCCACGCTCGATGCGCTCTCGCCCGAAACAGTGTCGTTCTATCGCGGCGGCACCGGCAGCGAAACCGACGCGCTCGTGCAATGGTCGGGCACACGCACCCTGCAAAGCACGGTACTCACCACGCGCACGTTCGACTACAAAACGCCGTCGTCAATCCACAACCCGAAGGGTACGGCCGTGCCGACCATGCCCGATCAGGGCGCCCTCCCGGATCAGGCGGAAGTCTACGAATACACGGGCGCCTACACCTATAACAAGCAGGATCGCGGCGATCAGCTTTCGCGCATCCGTATGGAAGAATGGGAGTCGCGCGCCAAGCGTTTCGTGGGCGTGGGCGGCGTGCGCGCGATGGATGCGGGCAAGCGCTTCGTGCTCGACGGCCACCCCGATCACGACGCCGATCCCGCCAGCCGGAAAGAATTCGCGGCAATCGAAACGAACTGGGTGATCGCCAACAATCTTCCGTCCGGTAGCCAGGGATCGGCTTTTCCGCACAGCCTCCAGGAAACCGTGGACGCGGCGCGCGCGCGTCACGCGAGCGACGCCGCGTTCACGGTCGCGCACGACGACGGTTCGGTGGGCTTCTATCTCGTGGAGATCGAGGCACAGCGCACGAGCGTGCCGTACCGCAGCCCGTTCGAGCACCGCAAACCCGAGATGCACCTGGAAACGGCGATCGTCGTCGGTCCGCAAGGCGAAGAGGTCTATACGGACGAGCTGAACCGTATCAAGGTGCAGTTCATCTGGGACCGCCTGAACGGCGGCGACGAACGCGCCTCCTGCTGGGTGCGCGTGGCGCAAGCGGATACGGGCGGCGGCTACGGCGCCGTGCATATGCCGCGCGTGGGCGAAGAGGTTCTGATCGATCACATCGGCGGCGACTGCGACCGGCCCGTGGCAACGTCGCGGCTCTATAACGGCGCCGCGAAACCGCAGTGGCATTCGAACGGACTGCTCTCGGGCTATCGCTCCAGGGAATATGGCGGCGGCAGCGGCTACAACCAGCTCGTAATGGACGACTCGACGGCGCAGAACCGCGTCCATCTATATTCGAGCAGCTATCAGTCCCACCTGCATCTGGGCTATCTCGTCGATCAGTCGGCCAATACGCGCGGCGCGTTTCTCGGCAGCGGCTTCGACCTCAAATCGGAAGCCTACGGCGCGGTCCGCGCGAGCCAGGGCCTGTTCGTCACGACGCATCCGGCTTCCGTCACGCAACCGCTCAACGTCACGGCCGCAGCCGAGCAACTCGCCAGCGCGGAAAGCGTGGTCGAACTGGCTTCGCAGGCGAGCGCCGCGAACCAGGCCGAAAGTCTCGACGAGGGGCACGACGCGCTGAAGAAGTTCACCGACGCGACGCAATACAGCGTGCCGGGCGGCGCGGGTTCGAGCGGACGCACGGGCGGCGGCGGCACCGGCAACGCGAACGGTTTCTCCACGCCGATCATGCTGCTCGCGAGCCCGTCCGGCGTGGGCGTTTCCACCCAGGATTCGGCGCAGCTGACCGCGAACCAGCAAGTCAACATCGTCAGCGGCAAGAACACGCACGTGGCCGCCGGCAAATCGCTGATCGCGAGCGTGACCGAGAAGATCAGCCTGTTCGTGCAGAACGCCGGCATGAAGCTGTTCGCCGCCAAGGGCAAGGTCGAGATTCAGGCGCAGAGCGACGCGCTGGCGCTCACGGCGCTCAACGACGTAACGGTGACGAGCACCAGCGGCAAGCTCGTGCTGTCCGCCGACAAGGAAATCTGGATCGGCGCGGGTGGCTCGTATATCCGCATCACGGCCGACATGATCGAAAACGGCACCTCCGGCCAGATCCTCGAAAAATGCGCGTCGTGGGACAAGCCCGGCCCGGCTTCGATGCGGTTGCCCGCGCAGGTGACGAGCGTGACGAAGGGCTGTTCGTGGAAATCCGCCGCGGCGTCGGCGGACAGTGCCTCGAGCGTGGTGCTGGAGTAAGACGATGGACTATCGACACCATCACGACGAAGCCGCGAACCGCGCATCCGAAGCGTCCGGGACGACCGAAGCCGCGCGGGTCGACGCGTCGACCGCGACGATCAGACAATGGTTCGGCCGCCATGCGAATCAGCGCTGCTTTCTCTCCGTCGACCCGAGCCAGCGCGACCTGAACGCCGACTTTCCCGAACACGACAACCCGTTCGCGGATCTGCCGCGCGCCGACGTCGTCATCGATCACGAGGCGTTCGCCGAAGCGCATCGCCCCTATCTGCTCGAACTGGATCTTGCGACCGACACGGGCTTGGCCGCGCTCGCGCACAGCGTGCAGGCCGCGTTCGACGACCGCCTCCCGGCCTCGATGGCGTCGGGCCTGGGACAACGGATCGGCGGCTGGCTCGCAAGCCCGGCTTCGCTCGAGGACGTCGCCGCGCACTGGTCGCGTCTCGCGCTGCAACGCGACGCGGCGGGACGCGCCTGCGTGCTGCGCTTCTACGACACGCGCGCGCTCGACCTGCTGTGGACGGCGCTCTCCCCGGCACAACAGCAGGCATTGCTCGGCCCGGTAAAGGCATGGCACGCGCTCGACGCATGCGCGCGGCTCGTGGTTCGCCAAAGCGCGCAGACGTCGCCGGCCCGCTTCGCGCTGCTGCCGCAGCAATGGGACGCCATCCATCGGCACGGTCTCGTCAATCGCGCGCTGGCGCTGCACGCGTATGCGAGCGAGCGTCAGCCGCAAGCGCACGAAGTCGAGGCGGCGCTCGCCGCCGCCGCGCGCGCCGAACGCTACGGGCTGCTCGACCGCGACGACCAGATCGCGTTCATCGGGCACGCGATTGCTTGGCATCCGCAATTCGATCTGCATCCCAAAGTGTTGCAGTTGCTCGGCCGCCGGGCCGACGACGATTTCTACTCGGCCGCAATCAGCCGGCTCTCCGCGGACGAGATCGCCGAAATCCGCCAGGGTGCCTGGTACGACCGTCTCACGGCGTCGGCTTCCCGCTAATCCATTCGCCTCCGCACGCAATCGAAACGACGACACAGCATGACGACGAATAACCAGAAATGCGCGAACTGTGAGAAGTCCGGGCTGCCGATCTTGCCGGTTCGCTATACCGCACTGCCGAAATACGTGAAGGCCGGCTTGCCCGCGGGCATCGGCGGCGCACGCGTGACGGACGTCGCGCTCGAAGCGCACCACTACGGCGTGCGTACGCTGCGCGAAGGCTGGGTCTATCTCTTCTATGAAGCTGGCCCGCGCGGCAGCCGCTACTGGGAAGCGTACAAGGTCACTTCCGACGGACGCCTCTGGAAACAGACGCTGCCCTTATCGCTGGTGCCCGTGACCGATCCCGCCTGCGCGCAATGTGCGATCGCGGTGCCGATGGACCTCATCGCCATCGAGCACCCCGAGAAATGCACGGGCCGCGTGTTCATCGCGTTCTCCCAGCATACGTGGCATCAGCAGATTTTCGACCTGTACGCGTCCGACGACACGCTGCGCGAAGCGCGCATGCAGTACATCGAGCCGTCGAAGTGGATCGGCGGTAGCGCGGACGCGCACCAGCATGCGGTCGCCGCGACCGCGCAGACGATCGACGCCGTGATCGAATACATGCCCGGCTTCGATCCGAAGTCGATGGCGCTTCCCGACGACAAGCAGGCCTTCAGCGATGCAACCGGCGCCTACAAGGACGACCTGCTGCAGCACGAAGTGACGCGCTATGCGCCGTTCATCCGCCAGGCGTCGCCGGCTTCCGCCAGCCAGGCACTCGTGA
This sequence comes from Paraburkholderia sp. Cy-641, assembly GCF_011752945.1. Taxonomy (NCBI): domain Bacteria; kingdom Pseudomonadati; phylum Pseudomonadota; class Betaproteobacteria; order Burkholderiales; family Burkholderiaceae; genus Paraburkholderia; species Paraburkholderia sp. Cy-641. Next base: position 143,535 of record NZ_VWWM01000004.1, on the reverse strand, counting down.
AGCTGATGCAGCAGATCGGCGCGAAAAACGAGGATGGCGGCAGCGCCGATGCGCATCATCCGCCGATGTTGCTTGCGTTGTGGGACAGCATCGGCACGGTGCACGAGCTGAACGGTTTCCGCTGCGATCCCGCGTCATGGCTCGATCGCTATGCGACCGGAGAGCGCCAGCTCCAGGTCGGCGCGCTCAAGGATATCGACACCGCGCACGCGATCGTCCAGTCGCGTACCGAACAGGCGCTGAACAACCAGGAAGCGCTGGCAAAGCAGGCGCATTCGATGACGCCGCTCGGCCAGCCGGGCGCGCAAGGCGCGCTCGCCGCGCAACGCGCCAAGGCGCTGGCGGGCGCCGACCCGACGCGCGCGTCGCAGATCAACGCGTATTACGACGACATGGACTGGATGGCCGCCAACAACATTCCCGGCAGCTACCAGACCCGGCTCGTGCAGATGGGCCGCTCCACGGCGGCGGGCAGCCCGGGCTCCAGCGTGCCCTATACGGGCACGTATCGCGACCAGATCATGAACGAGGCGCATGCGTACGCGCAGGCGCAGCCCGGTGCTCACGACCGCAATCTCAAGAGCATGACGACATACAACTGGTCCGATTACGAGGCGCGGCTCAAGCGGACGGATATCGAGAATTTCCGCAAGAAGTACAACGCACTGCAGGCGAAGGTGCACGACATCCAGGAAGCGCGTACCGCCGACGTCGGCAAATGGCTGCAGTCGAAGCTGTTCCTCGACACGCTGGAAGACTACGCTTCAACCGATCTGCGCGACGCAGTGGCCTTCGAGATCGTGATCACCGATGCGCTCGCGGGCATCGGCTCGACGCCCAAGGGCAAGACCGTGCTCGATACGCTGGTCACGCACTGGGACCCCGTGCAGCCGGCGAGTCTCATCTGGCGGGTGTTCGCGATGAACCAGAAGGACGCGCGCCAGGAAATGGCTCAGTTGCTGAAAACGGCGCTCGCCAAAAAGGATACGCCGCTCGAAGCGCCGCCCGGGCAGCCCGCCGCGGGACAGAGCGCGGGAGTGAACGCCGTGATTTCGGCGGCCGGGTCGCTCAAGACGCTCAACGGCTACTACAAGAATCTCGGCAAACTGGCGCTCGAAACGGACCCGAAAAAGATCACGCCGCTAGGCGGGCTGCTCAAACGTCTCGAAGTGGACGTGTTCGGGTTGACCGTGGGCGATGCGGTTTTTTCGAAATTCCGCATCAACCAGATGGGCGACTTCGTCGGCGAAAAGATCATTCAGTCATTGCTGCTGCAACGTGCCGGCATCTCCTATTCCGACGCGATGGCGCTCGTGCGCAAGCAGGCCGAGGTGGAAAAGATCAGCCGTGCCGAAACGATCGAGCGCCTGTTGAAGACGCGCTCGCTGCTGCGCTCGGCGGCGCCCGCGAATACGCCGAAAGCAACCCAGGCGCTGTATGACGTGTGGAACGGCATGAAGTCCACCGACGAGGGCATCAAGGCGCTGAGGTCGAGCCGGATTGCCGTGGTGGCGGCGTTGCTGGAGGCGGTCAACTTCTACAAGATCATGTCGGGGACGCACGACAAGGATACGACGCTCAAGCTCGTGCAGTCGGGTGCGTCGATGCTGTCGTCGGTCATCACGATTACGATGACGCCGTTTTATGGGGCGCTGAAGAACGCCATCAAGTCGCAGAGCTGGAAGCTGGTGGGTGGGGGGTTGAGTAGTTTTGGGACGTTTATTTCGGCGTGGATGAGCTTTGAGCAAACCGGCGATAGCCTCAAAAAGGAACAGTACGACATTGCGGTCCTCAATTTTGGGCAGGCGCTGCTAGGTAGCGCAATGGGTGTAGCAACAGTGATCGACACCATAAGCACCGCAGCTCCCCTGCTCAAAAGGCTCGCAATCCAGTATGGAACTGACGCGGTGATAGAGGCGGTGGAAACCGTCACCGCGCGCATGGTAGCTTGGGCTGCATTGAGATCGGTAGGTATGCTGATAGGCTGGGAAGCGACGGTGGGACTGATCGTGCTGCAGACGCTCGCCAGCTGGCTGACGCCCGATGCGCTCGAATCCTGGTGTTCCCGGTGCGCATTCGGCACTGGACAGGAAACGATACTTCGCGTCGCGGACCATAGCGTCACGCGCTACACGGACCCTTCTCAGCAAGAGAAGGACTATGTCGACGCCATGACCAAACTCTCATGAAAAAAGACAACTCGACAAAACCCGCTGTACTGTTGAAAGGTGTGATTTCCAATCTCGAACGCTCGAAGCGAAACCACGACTTCGTGCTGAGCGAAGTTCAGCACCAACAGGTCGGCGCGACGGCGGTTGCCGCCTCGGCCCTAGGCTTGAGCGCTGCGGGCATCGGCCTGATCGGCATGGCGGGAAATTCCGCCGAAGAAGCCGATTGGGTCGAGTTCGAACTCGACGGCAAGCGTATCAAGGGCTGGCTCTGGATGATGCCGATGCGCAATGGCGATCAGGTCGAGGTCGCCGCCGAGCAGGTCGGGAGCGGGCAGTACATTGCATACGCGGTCAAACGGGACGGCGACAATCTGCTTGCCGTCTACCCACACGCTACGGCAGGCAGAAAAGTGCATTATCGAAAGTCCCTCAAGATATGGCTCTGGAGCGCAGCGTTGCTTTATGCGGCAGGGATGATCGTCATGCTGATCCAGCAAGGCGCGAGTTTTTTCCTGCGCGCGGATATGGTCAAGTTCTTTATTCTGCCCGGGATCGTTTTCTGGCTGCTGATATCGGGCCTCATGGCATTCCGCATTTCGCGCAAATTCATGGGCTTCGTGAGAATCGCGGAGACGATCTTCAAGACCTTCGGCTGGCCCGATGCCGAGAATATCGACTTACGGAAAACGTCTCGAGAATCTCGCCGTGAAAACAAGCTGCCTAACTTCGGCAACCTGTATTTCCGCTATAAATAACGGTCGCAGCCTACGTGAATCCAACAAAACCCGCTGTACTGCTGAAAGGCGTGATCTCCAATCTCGAGCGCTCGAAGCGAAACCGCGACTTCGTGCTGGACGAAGTTCAGCACCAACAGGTCGGCGCGACGGCCGTTGCCGCCTCGGCCATGGGCTTGGGCGCTACAGGCATCGGCCTGATCGGCATGGCGGGAAACTCCGATGAAGAAGCCGATTGGGTCGAGTTCGAACTCGACGGCAAGCAGATCAAGGGCTGGCTCTGGATGATGCCGATGCGCAACGGCGACCGTGTCGAGGTCGTTGCCGAGCAAATTGGAAGCCAACGGTACATTGCGTACGCGGTCAAACGGGACGGCGACGACCTGCTTGCCGTCTACCCTCACGCCACGGCAGGCCGGAAAGTGCACCACAAGAAATCCCTCAAGATCTGGCTATGGTGTTCCGTGCTGATGTTTCTCACGTTGCCAATACTCCTGATGCTCCGGGAAGGCCACAAGTTTTTTTCCAACGAAGACATGCCCTTCATGCTGCTTATGGTATTTGCGTTCTGGATGCTGATCTCGGGTCTGATGGCATTCCGCATTTCACGCAAATTCATGGGCTTCGTCAGAATCGCAGAAACGATCTTCGCTACCTTCGGCTGGCCCGACGTCGAAAACATCGATTTGCGGAAAACATCACGCGAATCTCGCCGTGAAAACAAACTGCCCAACTTCGGCAACCTGTACTTCCGCTACAAATAAACCTCTATCGCACTCGAAAGTCAGACAAAAAATGATCGATCTCATTCGTGTCGGCGACGACGCCGACCACGGAGGCAAGGTCATCACGGGTTCGTCGACCCTGTGTTTCGACGGTCGTTACGTCGCGCGCAAGGGCGACGAGGTTTCGTGTCCGCGCCACCCGGACGTGCAGCCGAACACGATAGTGGAAGGCGACGAAACAATGACCGACAACGGCGTTCCGATTGCCCGGCATGGACATCGGGCCAGTTGTGGCTGTCGTTTGATTTCGAGCCTGCTGTAGCGGCAAAAGTCGGCACGAGTCGAATTTCGTGCCACCGTCTGCCAGGCCCAAGAGCACGCGCCGCACACACGAACGAGAGCACAACGCAGCCCCCGACGCAACGATCGGATCATTCCCCGCAATGCGGCAAAACATATGGCGGAAAAGCGCGAACTTCGTGCCACCCATATCTACGCGCCCGACGCCCCGGCCACCGCCTCGGACGCTTCGGCTTGCGCGCCCATCGTCACGAGCACGCTGCACGTAACCCGGTCGAGCAGCAGACCGTCGTTGCGGCTGCCGCCCCACCAGCGCGCGAGTCCGTGGCTACGACGGTGTCCCACCACCACGAGATCGACGTTCAGATCTTTCGCAAAGAAGGGAATCTGTTCGAGCGGTTCGCCGATCGCGAGATGTCCCGTCGCGTGAATGCCACGTGCGGCGAGTTTCTTCAATCCCTCGTCGAGCAGGCTCCGCGCCGATTCGTTGATGAAGTCGACCGGCACCGCGGAGGTGATATCCGCGCCCTGCATCCAGGCCGAGTTATTGAGCACGGAAAGCAGATGAACCTGGGCGTTCAGTTCCTGCGCCAGCGCGGCACCGTCTTTCAGCGCGTGCTGCCCTTCGCGGGTTCCGTCGTAACAGAGAAGAATGCGGTTAAAGCATGCCATAGCGTTTCCCCTGCACTGCTTTCGCGGCATATGATTAATTCATTATATGTCAGTTTGTGATACATACGGCACGGCGAGCGGCACGACGCAGACCATCGCGAGAACGATCGTGAAACGCCGCCGCGACAACAGCCGCAACAGCCGCAACAGCCGCAACAACCGCAACAACCGCCGCTTCATCATCAGGCCTTCGCCAGGCCCGCGTAAAACGGAATGACCCATCAGGAAGCCGAATAAAATGCGTTCACAGTCCCCAGATAATGTCTGCCTCGCTCTTGCGCGCCTCACGCATCATGTCGAGAAACGGCCATGCGCGTTGCGAGAGCCGGTTGCGCGAGTCGCGCTGATTGCCGGCCGAGCAGTGCAACGCTTCGAGCGTCGCTTCGGCGGTCGCATCGTCGGAAATCGCGGCTTCGAGCCGGTCGATCGCGTGGGGCAGTTCGTCGTGCATGATGACGCCGCGCTCGCCGAGCCGCTTGCCGATCAAACCAAGCAGATATTGCGCGAGGTCCCTGAGCATCACGACATCCGGTGACGCCGTCGATTGAAATGTAATCATCATGATGGCTCCTTTCCCGATAGACGCGCTGTACCGGCCAGCGGCCCGCACCCGCCCTGTCGCCATCATTTTATATCACAACATGATGCAAATGCGCGAGGTGCCGTGCGCGGGCATGCACGGTCCGTATCGTCGTTGCGACACTGCACCGCTGTCTCAGCGCCACGCCACAGTTTTGCCGCACTGCGACAAGCCGGCGCCGCGTTTTATATCATATTGAAATATAATCATGACCACACTGTATTCGCGTTGCCAGGGTTTCCCCGGTAATGTCGGGCCCGGCATTCTCGACTACTTTCTGATCCTTATCTTGTCCCGCTCCCCCGTCCTTAGCTGGCTGTCCAGTTTCTTCCCCGCACCGGTCACCGTGAAATGGCACGAGCGTGCGCGATCGTGTCTCGGCGCATTGCTCGGCATCGCCTTCACAGGCGGACTCATGTATCTGCTGCTCGGGCCTGCCGCGAGCATCCCGCTGCTCGTCGCGCCGATGGGCGCCTCGGCGGTCCTGCTGTTCGCGGTGCCCGCGAGTCCGCTCGCACAGCCGTGGTCGATCATCGGCGGCAATCTCGTCTCCGCAACGATCGGCGTGACCTGCGCGAACCTGATCGGAGACCCGACGCTCGCGGCCGCGCTGGCCGTCTCGCTGTCGATCTGCGGCATGTTCGCGCTGCGCTGCGTACACCCGCCGTCGGGCGCGGTCGCGTTGACGGCCGTGCTCGGCGGCCCCGTCATTCATGTACTCGGCTACCGTTTCGTGCTCGAACCGATCGCGATCCAGTCAGCCGCGCTGCTGCTCGCGGCACTCGTCTATCACGCCGCCACCGGTCACCGCTATCCGCATGCGGGCCGCCAGGATCGCGCGACGGCCAGCCAGGCCGCCGACGAAGCCTCGCGCGTCGGCTTCGCGCGCGCGGACGTCGAAGCGGTTCTCGCGCGCCGCGGCGAAATGCTCGACATCGATCCCGACGATCTCTATTCGCTGCTGCGCGAAACGCAGCTTCAGGCGTTCTCGCGCAGCTTCGACGAACTGCGCTGCGAAGACGTCATGTCGCGCCACGTCGTATCGGTCTCCGCGGAAACTCGCGCGGCCACCGCCTGGGATCTGTTCAAACGCAACAAGGTGAAAGCGCTGCCGGTCGTCGATGCGGAACAGAAACTGGTCGGCATCGTCACGCGCGCCGATTTCGTCGACCATCAAAGCTCCGGCGCACTAGCGCCGATCCTCGACTACTTCGACGGCTGGCTGCGCGGCGACGCGTCTCGCACGCCCAACGTCGGCAGCGTGATGACCACCGAGGTCTGCACCGTCGACGCAAGCGCGCCGATCACCGAACTCGTGCCGATGTTCGCGAACTTCGGCCATCACCACGTACCGGTGCTCGATGCGAGCGGGCGCGTGGCCGGCATGATTACGCAAGTCGACCTGATCTCCGGCCTTTACCGGCAAACCATCGCCAAAGCACGCCACGCAGCCTAGACATACGCGCAACCGGGGTCGCGAATCAAGGCCTTCATTCGACCAAATACATCACCATGTGATATATTTGAGGTTTTCTCCTCTCGGCTGATCGCCCATGAAAGTACGAACTCGCAAGCTGAACAAAAGCGACTTCGAGCAACTGTCGGAGTTTCGCTATCAGATGCGGCGCTTCGAGCGGTTCTCCGAACAGGCCGCGCAAAGCGAAGGCATCACGCCCTTGCAATACCTGCTGCTGCTGCATATCAAGGGCTATCCGGAGCGCGACTGGGCCACCGTCGGCGAACTCGCGGAGCGCCTGCAGGCGCAGCATCACGGCGTGGTCGCGCTGGTGTCGCGCTGCGAGGCGCTGAATCTCGTGCGCCGTCAGGTCAGCGAAACCGATCGGCGCCAGGTTGAAGTACACATCGAAAAAGCCGGCGAGCGGGTACTCGAGCGACTCGCGGAATTGCATCGCGCCGAATTGAAATCGCTCGAAGGCTCTTTCCAGATTCCACAGATCGACTTCGACTAACTATGAGCATGGATTCCCATAAGCGCGACTTTTCGACCAACGCGCGGTTGCCCGGCATTTTTGCGCTGGCGGCCGCGATCGGCATGGTCAGCACGCTCGCCGCTTTCGTATTGCTGAACCTGATTCATCTGTTCACCAATCTGTTCTTCTTCGGCACGCTGTCGTTCGCCGACCGTTCGCCGGCCACCAATACGCTCGGCCTCTGGGTCATCGGCGTGCCGGTGATCGGCGGGCTGATCGTCGGGATGATGGCGCGCTTCGGCTCCGAAAAAATCCGCGGCCACGGCATTCCCGAGGCGATCGAAGCGATCCTGTTCGGCAAGAGCAAGATGTCGCCGAAAGTCGCGATACTCAAGCCGCTGTCGTCGGGCATCGTGATCGGCAGCGGCGGACCGTTCGGCGCGGAAGGCCCGATCATCATGACGGGCGGTGCGCTCGGCTCGCTGATCGCGCAGTGCATCAAGGTCACGTCGGCGGAGCGCAAGACGCTGCTGGTCGCCGGCGCCGCCGCCGGCATGACCGCGGTATTCGGCACGCCGGTGGCGGCCGTGCTGCTGGCGGTCGAACTGCTGCTGTTCGAATGGCGGCCGCGCAGTTTCCTGCCGGTCGCGGTGGCCTGCGCGGTCGCCGGTTTCGCGCGCGCGATCTTCTTCGGCACGGGTCCGCTGTTTCCGCTTCAGACGGCCACGCCCGATGGCTGGTCGCTGATTTCGTGCCTCGTCGCGGGCGTGCTGTCGGGCGCGCTGGCCTCGGGACTGTCCGCCGCGCTCTACAAGGTGGAAGACCTGTTCGGCAAGCTGCCGATCCACTGGATGTGGTGGCCGGCGCTCGGCGGCATCGTGGTCGGGATCGGCGGGTGGCTCGAACCGCGCGCGCTCGGCGTCGGCTACGACGTGATCGGCGATCTGCTGCATCAGCATATCGCGGTGCAGGTCGCGCTTCTGCTGCTCGCCGTGAAGGCGGTGATGTGGGTCGTCGCGCTCGGCTCGGGCACCTCGGGCGGCGTGCTCGCGCCGCTCCTGATGCTCGGCGCCGGACTCGGCACGGTGCTCTCGCACTGGCTGCCCGGCAGCGAGCCGGCCTTGTGGCCGCTCGTCTGCATGGCCGCGACGCTCGGCGCCACGCTCGGCGCGCCGCTCACGGCCATCGTGTTCGCGTTCGGCCTCACGCACGACAGCAACGCGTTGCTGCCGCTTCTGACCGCCACGCTGGTCGCGCACGGCTTTTCGACCATGGTGATGCGCCGCTCGATCATGACCGAGAAAATCGCGCGCCGCGGTTATCACATCTTTCGCGAGTACGGCGTCGATCCGCTCGAACGCCACTATGTCGACGAGGTGATGACGGCCTCGGTCGAATCGGCCGAGGCGAGCGCGACGGTCGGCGCCACGCTGCAAACGCTGTTCGGCGCGAACCAGGTGCGCCGCGCCTATCCGGTGGTGCGCGACGGCGCGGTGATCGGCGTGGCCGACCGCATGCTGCTCGAACGCTTCTGCGCCGACGACGCGGAGCGCAAACGCGCGCTGCCGCTCGCCGAGGTATTCGCGCAGCACAACACCGCCTTTGCCTTGCCATCCGAAACATGCCGGCTCGTCGCAACGCGCCTCGCCGTGCTCGGTCTCGAACGCCTTCCGGTGGTCGCCGACCGCAAGAGCATGCGGCTGATCGGCATCGTCTCGCGCAGCGATCTGGTCAAGCCGTCGCTCGCGCACTTCGAAGAGGAACACAAGCGGGAACGCTTCAGACGCATCGGGCCGGCGCCCACCAAGCGGCGTTTCGCGCCGGTTCGCAAAACCGGCTGAAAAAAGCCGGGATTGGCGATAGCAGAAAGGCCGAGGCCAGTGATGGCCTCGGCCTTTCCATTTGCAGGTCCCTGACGCGTTGTGCGGCAAGAAATGGCACCACCGCCCGCACTGCTGTCCGCCGTCCCCTGCTCCGTGAGAGGCATGGATCACGCTTCCTATGAGGCCCCGATCCGTACCGGACATCACCCCCAAAACCGTATAGGTACTGTACCGGCCCACCCCGATAGAATGAGCTTCATCGGTCATTCACCTTTCCGCCGCCACGGAGCCATTCATGTCTTACGTCAGTCTCAGCGCGCTGCCCGCCGGCATTCTGTTCGCGCTCGTCACGTCGATCACGCCCGGTCCGAACAACACCATGCTGCTGGCCTCGGGCGTCAATTTCGGCTTTCGCCGCACGCTGCCGCACCTGTCCGGCATCAGCGCCGGCATGGTGCTGTTGATGCTGTCGGTCGGCATCGGTCTCGGCGAGGCGTTCGTGCATTTCCCCGTGCTGTACACGGTGCTCGAAGCTGTCAGCGTCGTGTATCTGCTGTATCTGGCGTGGAAAATCGGCACCTCGGGCGAACTGAAGCTCAAGAAGGGCGAGCGCCGGCCCATGCGCTTTCACGAAGCGATCGCGTTCCAGTGGGTCAATCCGAAGGCGTGGATGATGGTGCTGACCGCGGCCACGACGATCCACCTCAGCGAGAGCTTCGGCATGAATGTCGTCGCGATGGCGGTGGTGTTCTACGTGATCGGCTTTCCGTGCATCTGCCTATGGGCGGGTTTCGGCACGGCCATGCGACAGGTACTGTCGAATCCGAAGCGGCTGCGCATCTTCAACGTGGCGATGGCGCTGCTGCTGGTGGCCTCGCTGTATCCGATCGCGCTGAAGCTGTTCGGCCACGGCGGCTGAGCACGGCCGGCCTTCGCGGCCTAACACCGCACAACACAGCGCCGCGGTGCCGCACGTTACGGCTTTCGTAGCACGCCTCGCACTGCCACATCCGCCCGCCGCGCTCAGAACGCGCCCTGCCCGACCCGCTCGATGAAGCGCCACAATGCATCGTCGGTCGAGTACGGCGCGTTGAAGCGGAACCAGGTGCTCGGCGCGTCGTCGGGACGGAAGTAGGAACCGGGCGCGAGCCAGATGCCATGCGCGAGCGCGGCCGTCGCGACCGCGCCCGCGCGCTCGGGCTCGATCGGCAGGCGCGCCATCATGAAAAGCCCCGCGCGCGGCCGGTGAAAAATCTCGAGCCCGAGCGCATCGAGCCGTTCTTCGAGCGCGGCCTGCGCGAGCTTGAGCCGTTCGTTGACGGTCTCGACATGGCGCGCATAGCGCCCCTCGACCAGCACCTTGTCGACAATCCGCTCGATCGTTTCGGACGACGTCAGCCCCACCGCCATCTTCGTGCGCGCGAGTTCGCGCAGCACCGCCGTCTCGGCCACCACATAGCCGCAGCGCAGCGCGGGCGTCACCGTCTTCGAAAAGCCGCTCACGTACACCACGCGCTGCAGCCCTTCCATCGCGGCAAAAAGCGGCGCGCCCGACGGCGCGAGTTCGCGGCTCACGTCGTCCTCGATCACCCACATGCGCTCGCGCTCGGCGATCTGCAGCACACGGAACGCGGCCGACATGCCGAAGGTCGCACCGGTCGGATTCTGCAGCGTCGTATTGACGAAGATCGCCTTCGGCTTGTGCCGCGCGACCAGCGTGTCGAGCACGTCGGTATCGATGCCGGCCGGCGTGCGCGGCACGCCATGCACGACGAGGCCGGCGAGCTTGAGGATCTGCAGCAGATTGCAATAGCCGGGATCTTCGACGATCACCGTATCGCCCGCGCGCAGCAGCGTGCGCACGATCAGATCGAGCCCCTGCGTCGCGCCCTGGGTGAGCAGCACGTTCGTCACGTCGACGGGCAGGCCGCGCCGGTCCAGTTGTTCGGCGACGCGCTCGCGCAACGGCGCGAAACCGTACGGATGACCGTAGTCGCCGAGGCGCACGGCCGGCACCCGGCTTATCGCCCGCAACGCATGCTGCAAACCGCTTTCGTTGATCCACTCGGCCGGCAGCCAGCCGCAGCCGGCCTTGATCGGCACCGAATGGTCGGCGAACACGTCGGACAGCAGCCAGGTCGCGGTCAGGCTCGGCGGCTGCCAGTCGTCGGCGGCCGCGCGCGTGGCCGGTCCGCGCGCCGCCACGCGATAGCCGGAGCCGCGCCGCGCGACCACGAGCCCCATCGAGACGAGCCGGCCGTAGGCCTCGGTCACCGTGAAGGTGCTCAGTGCATGGCTGTGCGCGAGCTGCCGCACCGACGGCAGCAGCGCGCCCGCGCGCAGCGATTGCGCCTCGATCGCCTGCGCGAAGCCTTGCACGACCTGCTCGACGAGCGTCGGCGCGGCGCGCCGGTCGCGCTGAAGTTCCAGTTCGATCATGATGCGGGCGATGAATCCAGGCAAAAAAAACGGGCCGGGCCGGCCGGGGTGAATGGACGCTGTGGATGCGGTGCCTGAGCATTCGCGCCGTGAATCGATCGCCCACCGGAACAGTTCACGCGAATCCGCCAGCACAGTTAGCACCACACTTCGTCAACTGTTTATGCCGTCATTAAACCGCGAGCGCTACAGTTTGGCTACGCAGAAAACCCGCACCCCCACCTACTCCAAGGAAATGCCATGAACTCGCGCCCCGTCATCGACGATCTGTCGTCGTTCTGGATGCCCTTCACCGCCAACCGCCAGTTCAAGGCCGCGCCGCGCCTGCTGGAATCGGCGAAGGGCATGTACTACCGCAGCACCGACGGGCGCGAAGTGCTCGACTGCTGCGCGGGTCTATGGTGCGTGAATGCGGGTCATAGCCGCGACGAGATCGTCGCGGCGATCACCGCGCAGCTCTCGACGCTCGATTACGCGCCGACCTTCCAGATGGGTCACCCGCTCGCGTTCGAAGCGGCCGCCAAGGTCGCCGAATTGATGCCGGCCGGCCTCGACCGCATCTTCTTTACGAACTCGGGCTCCGAATCGGTCGATACCGCGCTGAAAATCGCGCTGGCCTATCACCGCGCGCGCGGCGAAGGCCAGCGCACGCGTCTGATCGGCCGCGAGCGCGGCTATCACGGCGTCGGCTTCGGCGGCATTTCGGTCGGCGGCATCTCGCCGAACCGCAAGGCCTTCTCGGGCGCGCTGCTGCCCGCGATCGACCATCTGCCGCACACGCACAACCTCGAACACAATGCGTTCTCGAAGGGCCAGCCCGCGTGGGGCGCGCATCTGGCCGAGGAACTGGAGCGCCTCGTCGCGCTGCACGATGCGTCGACGATCGCCGCGGTCATCGTCGAGCCGGTGGCCGGTTCGACCGGCGTGCTGATTCCGCCGCAAGGCTATTTGCAAAAGCTGCGCGAAATCTGCACGAAGCACGGCATCCTACTGATTTTCGACGAGGTCATCACGGGCTTTGGCCGCCTCGGCAAAGCGACCGCGAGCGAGTGCTTCGGCGTGACGCCGGACATCATCACGCTGGCGAAGGCGATCAACAACGCGGCGATTCCGATGGGCGCGGTCGCGGCGAGCCGCGCGATCCACGATACGGTCGTGAATAGCGGCGCGCCGGGCGCGATCGAGCTGTTCCACGGCTACACGTATTCGGCGCATCCGGCCGCGGCCGCCGCCGCGATCGCGACGATCGACCTGTATCGCCGCGACAAACTGTTCGAACGCGCGGCCGGCCTCGCGCCGACGTTCGAAGCGGCCGCGCATGCGCTGCGCGGCGCGAAGCACGTCAAGGACGTGCGCAACCTCGGCCTCGTCGCGGGCATCGAGCTCGAATCGCGCGACGGCGCGCCGGGCGCGCGGGCCTACGAGGCGTTCGTCAAATGCTTCGAGGCGGGCGTGCTGATCCGCTTTACTGGCGATATCCTCGCGTTTTCGCCGCCGCTCATCATCGATGAGGAGCAGATCGCGCATCTCTTCAGGACGGTTGGCGAGGTGCTCGCGACCGTGCAGTAAGCGCGGCTCGAAACACCCTCGGCGCAAGCAGAAGCGGCGGCACGCGTTGGCGTGCCGCCGCTTTTTTTATCGCGCCTCGCGTGGATGCGCCTGTAGATGTGCATCCGATACGCGCGTTCAAACACGCGGGTTCAAACGCACAGGCTCAAACGGTCTTCACGATCTTGGGCCGAAAGGCGGGATTGCCCGGCAAGTCTCCCGCCGCCTCGTTGCGCGCGGCACTCGTCGATAAATACCGCAGGCAGCATACGCGCAGAAAAGACGCGAAATTCAGCGGCTCTTCGCCGCGCAAGGCCAGCAGTTCGTCGTAGAGCTTGACGGCGAATTGCGTCGTGGTCATGTTCTCGCGGTTGGCGATTTCCTGGAGTACATCCCAGAAGAGATTTTCGAGCCGGACCGTCGTGACGACGCCATGAATGCGCAGCGCGCGCGTGCGCGATTCATAGAGGATCGGATCGGCGTTGACATAGACATTGCACATACTGTCCCTCGCAAATGATGACGTAGCGGCCCTCGCCCCACCTCGCGCCGCTACGCCAGCCCGTCAGATTTCGCGTTTGCTCATCTGCCCGGCGATATAGTCGGCCTGGCGGATCGCGAGCGTCACGATGGTCAAGGTGGGATTCTCGCCCGCGCCGGTCGTGAACTGGCTGCCATCCGAAATAAACAGATTCGCAATGTCGTGCGTCTGCCCGAAGCGGTTGCATACGCCGTCTTCCGCTCGCGCGCTCATGCGGGCCGTGCCGAGATTATGCGTCGACGGATAAGGCGGCACGCGATACACCGTCTTCGCACCCGCCGCTTCGTACACGGCCGTGCCCTGCTTGAAGCCATGTTCGCGCATCGCCTCGTCATTGGGATGATCGTCGAAATTGACGTTGGCCACCGGCAGTCCGAACTGATCCTTCACGTCGTGATTGAGCGTAATACGGTTGTTCGCGCGCGGCATGTCCTCGCCGACGATCCACATGCCCGCCGTGTACGGATACGCGTCCATCGCGTGCGCAAAGTCGGCGCCCCACGCACCGGGATTCAGGAACGCCGCGTAAAACGGCAAGCCGAGCGAGATGGTCTCCATATGATAGCCGCCGGCGAAGCCGCGCTTCGGATCGAAGCGCGCTTCGTCCTCGATGATGCCGGCCATCGTCGTGCCCTTGAACATCTCGACCTTGTTTTCGAACGTGGCGTAGACGGAGCCCGTCGTATGGCGCATGTAATTGCGTCCCACCTGGTCCGACGAATTGGCGAGTCCGTTCGGATAGCGGCTCGATGCCGAGGCAAGCAGCAAACGCGGCGTTTCGATCGAATTGCCCGCGACCGCCACCACGCGCGCCTTCTGGCGTTGCAGCTTGCCTTTGCCGTCGTAGTAGAGCACGGCATTCACCTTGCCGTGCGCATCGTGTTCGATGCGCGCAACGTGCGAATGCGGCCGCAATTCCATATGGCCCGTCGCCTGCGCCTTCGGAAGCTCGGTATAGAGCGTGGACCACTTCGCGCTGAAGCGGCAGCCCTGAAAGCAGAAGCCGCGTTGATAGCAGTGGCTGCGATCGTCGCGATTCACGCTGTTGATCGCCATATGCCCGGTGTTGCATTGGCGATAGCCGACCTTGGTCGCGCCCGCGAACATCACCTTGAAATTATTGTTGCCCGGCAGGCCCGGCCAGCCGTTCGTGCGCGTCACGCCCATCTTCTTCTCGGCGCGGTCGTAGTACGGATCGAGATCCTCGCGCGTCACGGGCCAGTCGAGCAGCGTCGCGCCGTCGATGGCGCCATAGGTCGTGCGCGCCTTGAATTCGTGCGGCTGGATGCGCAGGCTCGCGCCGGCCCAGTGCGTGGTCGTGCCGCCGACCGTCTTGCAGATCCACGCGGGCAGATGGGGGAAATCGCGCGCCACGCGCCAGCTGCCCGAGGCCGTGCGCGGATCGAGCCAGGAGAGCAGATGGAACGCATCCCACTCTTCCGTTTTGAAATCGGCCGGCGTGTTGTGCGCGCCCGCTTCGAGCACGACCACATCGATGCCCTTCTGCGCGAGTTCGTTCGCGAGCGTGCCGCCGCCCGCGCCGGAGCCGATGATGACGACCACATTATGGTCGTCGAGCGAAAAGCGTGTGCTGCCTTGTGTCGTTGCCATGTTGGGTCTCCCGATGTCACGCCGCCGGAACCGGGCCGCTGTCCTCGGCGGGCGGCTCGGGCAGCCATGCGAGATTATTGAAGCCCTTGAACAGATAGCCGCCGTCGCCCTCGCTCGCGCCATAGCCGAAATGCTGGTACGCGAGCGTGCTGCTGTAGATCGACACCACGGCCATGCCGCGCACCGTTTCGAAGAACGGCGTGCCCGCGAGGGCGGCGACGTCGCTGGCCTGCGCCTCGGCCGCCTGCTTTGTCCAGTCTCCGCCCGGGGCCTTTTTATCGAGCGCTGTCACGCCGTCGGCCAGTTGCTTGCGCACGGCCGCGTCCTGCTGCGCCTTGGCGTCGAGGTCCTTGACCGCGAGCGCATAAACGGCATCGTCGAGCGTCTTGTGCGGATAGAGTTGCTTCGTCAGCGCCAGCAGCACGGCGCCCTGATGCGTGTCGAGATGCTTGAGTTCGAGCGCCCAGACGCGGCTCGGCGCGAACATCGCCAGCGAGGAAGATACCGCGAGCGTGCCGATCAGCATGCCCGTGCCCTTGAGCCATTCGCGGCGCGTAAGCGCGATGCGCGCACGCGTCCCACTCGCCGCTTGCGCGTCGAGGGCAATATCGATGGTCTTGCCTGTCATCGTCGTCTCCTTCCATGTTGGCGCGCGGACTGTGGGCATCCTTGCGCGCGGGCGGGTGCCGGACTAGCGATAGTGTCCGTGCTTCTCCAGCACCTCGATCTTGTAGCCGTCCGGGTCTTCGATAAAGAAGTAGCGCGCAAGCAATTCGCCCGCGTCGTTTTTAAACTCGCGCAGGTCCTTGGGCGCGAAGCCGAGACCGAGCAGGCGTTCGCGCTCCGCGTGCGTGTCGTCGACCACGACGGCGACGTGGCCGTAGCCGTCGCCATGCGTGTACGGCGTCTCGCGGCCTTTGTTCCAGGTGAGTTCGATTTCGGCATCGGCTTCGCCGTTGCGCAGATAGACGAGCGAGAAGTCGTCGAAATCGAGCCGATGGCTCGGCGTCATGCCGAGTACGGTCTCATAGAAAGCGAGCGAGCGCTCCAGATCGCGCACGCGAATCATCGTGTGGATAAGCTTGGCCATATCCCTCTCCGTCAGTGTGCGATGCGCGAGCCGGGCCGCGTGAGGCACTGCGCGAGCCGATTCGCGCCGGTCACGGAATCAAATGTAGCGACCCCAACTGCCGCTGAGGTAATACGCGGCTAAATCCATGCCAGGGATTACACGGAGTCGTGTCCACATTTGCGAGGCGCGCGCGATGCGGTTTGCGCAGAACCGTGTGTAAAGTGAGACCTGAGGTGATACCTGATCTGGCCGACCGCCGGGTATGGGATCAGAATAGGCGATGAAGAGTTAACTCAGGTCGATCGCTTTGCATGGTGCATGGAATCGGAGTCGGCGCTGAAGCGCCAACTCAGGTCGACCGCTTTGAGGAGACGTTCATGAAGAGTCCCACCGTTCGCGCGGGTACGCATATCGAGGGCGTGCACTGGGTCGCCGAATATGCCGAAGACGTCCACGAAATTCGCGTGTTTCGCGAAGGGCAGGAAGTGGACGTGCACGACGCGCCGGCCACGCTATTCGGCGACGAGGCCAGCGCGGGCTCGAAAAGCACCGCCGATCATCGTGCGATGGAAGCGGCCGTGCTCGCCTATCTGAAGCACTTCGTCATGGAGCACGACGCGGAAGAGTAGCTGGCGGCGGCCTTCGGTGTCGTGAAGCGTGCAGGCCGCCGGTATTTTCAAGCCGCCAGCCCTTAGTCCGCTACTCCGCCGGCCGCAGTTTCTTCACCTCGGCATCCGACGGCTGCACGCTCGCGCCGTCGATATACCGGTACGACGTCATCACGCCCTTGCCGTCTTTCAGCGCCGTCACGCCGACATACGCGCCCATGGTCGACTGGTTGTCCTGCGGACGGAACATGATCGGCCCGAACGGCGTCTGTACGTTGAGCCCCTTGAACGCGGCGGCGAGCTTGTCGGAATCGATCGAGCCGGCCTTTCGGATCCCGTCCGCGATCGACATCATCGCCGTATAGCCGACCACCGAACCGAGCCGCGGATAATCGTGGAAGCGCGCCTGATACGCCTCGACGAATTTTTTGTTCGCCGCCGTATCGATCGAATACCACGGATAACCGGTCACGATCCAGCCGCTCGGCGCTTCGGCCCCGAGCGGGTCGAGATAGTCGGGCTCGCCGGTCAGCAGCGAAACGACCGCACGATCCTTGAAGAGCCCTCGCGTATTGCCCTCGCGCACGAACTTGCCGAGGTCCGCGCTGAACAGCACGTTGAAGATCGCGTCGGGCTTCGCATCGGCAATCGCCTGGGTTACGGCGCCCGCGTCGATATTGCCGAGCGGCGTGGCCTGTTCGACGACGAACTGCACATCGGGCTGCGCGGCCGTCAGCAGTTTCTTGAAGGTCGCCACCGCCGACTGCCCGTACTCGTAGTTCGGGTAGACGAGCGCCCAGCGCTTCTTCTTGAGCTTCGCCGCTTCCGGCACGAGCATCGCAACCTGCATATAGGTCGACGGACGCAGACGGTACGTGTATTGATTGCCGTCGGCCCAGACGATCTTGTCGGTCAGCGGTTCGGCGGCGAGGAAGAACATCTTCTTCTGCTTCGCAAAGTCGGTGAGCGCGAGGCCCGTATTCGACAGATAACCGCCGAACAGCAGTTGCACCTGCTCGCGCGCAATCAGCTCCTGCGCGACGCGAATCGTATCGCCGGGGTTGCCGTTGTCGTCGCGCGAAATCACTTCGAGCGGCTTGCCGAGTACGCCGCCCGCCGCGTTCACCTGTTCGAGCGCGAGAGTCCAGCCGTTGCGGTAAGGTCCGAGAAAAGCGGGTTGCGCCTTGTAGCTATTGATCTCGCCGATTTTGATGGTCTGCTGTGCGCTCGCGCCGAATGCGGCAAACGAGCACGCGGCCGACACCATGAGGCGAGAGATCCATCCTGCGCGCGTGGTCATGCGTTTCTCCGTGGTCTGAAGGATTGCGGGGTTTTTCCGGTATTCGAGTGGCGGGCGGCGCGGCAACCGAGGCGATACTTGCCGCAACAAGCGGGCATCGTACCGTATCGCTTCATACGCGCATTCATACGCTTAGATATGCGCGCCTGACGGCATCGTTTTGCGCAAGCTCGCCGAGTGTGCCGCCGAAACGAATCTGCCCTTTTTCAAGCACGTACGCGCGATCGCTGACCAGTTCGGCGAAATGCAGATTCTGTTCGGATAACAGAATAGAGAGTCCCTCGCGCTTCAGTTCGAGAATCATGTTCGCCATCTGCTCGACGATCACGGGCGCGACGCCTTCGGACGGTTCGTCGAGCAACACCAGGTAAGGATTGCCCATCAGCGTGCGCGACACCGTGAGCATCTGCTGCTCGCCGCCGCTCATCTGTCCGCCCGGGCGCTTCGGCATTTCGCCGAGATTCGGAAAGAGGCGAAACAGCTTGTCCGGCGTCCATTGCGGCGCGCCTTCGCGCGGCGGCTGGCGGCCCGTATCGAGGTTTTCCATCACGCTCAGATCGGCGAATAGGCGGCGGTCATCGGGCACGAAGCCGACGCCCATGCGCGCGATCCGGTGCGGCGGCAGCGCGCCGATATTCTGGCCGCGAAACGTCACTTCGCCGCGACAGCGCGGCAGCAACCCCATGATCGCTTTCATCGTCGTCGATTTACCCGCGCCGTTGCGGCCGAGCAGCGCGACGACTTCGCCGCGGCCGACTTCGAGATCAACGTCGAACAGGATATGCGCGCGGCCATAGAACGCGTTGAGGCCGGCCACCTTCAGCATCGGTTCGCTCATTGCCGTGCCCCTTCGTCTCGACCGTGGCCGTTCGCGCCACCTGCCGCGTGAAGCAACGGTGCCTGCGGGCGGAACGTCTTGCCGGTGCCGAAATAGACTTCCTGCACGCGCGCATCGTTGCGGATCGTCTGCGCATCGCCCTCGGCGATCAGCTTGCCGCGCGCGAGCACGATCATGCGATCGGCGTAGGCAAACACCACGTCCATGCTGTGCTCGGTAAACAGCACACCGATCCCGTTTTCGATGACGAGCCGTTTGGTCAGCGCCATCAATTCGTGGCGCTCCTGCGGCGCCATGCCGGCCGTCGGTTCGTCCATCAGCAGCAGCTTCGGACGGTTCGCGAGCGCGATCGCGAGTTCGACGCGCTTCACGTCGCCATACGCGAGCACGCCGCATGCGCGGCTCGCGTGCCCGGCCATGCCGACCTGTTCGAGCAGCGCGAACGCTTCGTCGGCATAACGCGAGCGCGCCGGCTTCCATATACCGAAGGTCTTTTTCTCGCGCGACACGAGCGCCATCTGCACGTTTTCGAGCACGGTCATCGAATTGAACGTGGCGGCAATCTGGAACGTGCGGCCCACGCCAAGCCGCCAGATATCGCGCGGACGCATGCCGACCAGTTCGTGACCGTCGAGAAGAATCGAGCCCGACGACGGCGGCAACTGTCCGTTGACCATATTGAAGCAGGTCGATTTGCCCGCGCCATTGGGCCCGAGCAGCGCCAGCAGCTGACCGGCTTCGAGAGCGAAGGAAACGTCGTCGACGGCCTTGACGCCGCCGAACGATTTCGACAGGCCGCTCACGCGCAGCAGACTCATAGGCCCTCCTTGACCGCTTCGGTGCGCTGCGCGGGCGACGTGCCGCCGCTGTTTTCATCGGCATGATCGAGGCTCGCATCGCCGAAACGCTCGCGAACGAAGCCGACCATGCCCTGCGGAAACGCGATCACGAGCAGCAGGATCGCGAGGCCGAGCAGCGCCTGCCAATAGTCGGTCTGCCGCGCGACCGTATCCTGCAACCAGGTGAATACGGCCGCGCCGACGAGCGGCCCGCTCAGCGTTTGCAGGCCGCCGAGCAGCACCATCACGAGACCGTCGACCGAACGGCTCACGCTGATGACGTCCGGCGAAATAGTGCCCTTCGAGAACGCATACAGCGAACCGGCGAGCCCGCAGAACAGCGCCGCGATCACGAACGCGGCCCACTGCACGCGCCTGGCATCGATGCCGATCGCCTCGGCGCGCAGCACGGAATCGCGCGACGCGCGCATCGCATAGCCGAGCGGCGAAAACAGCATGCGGCGCAACAGCCACACACCGAGCGCGGCACAAACGAGCGTCAGGTAATAGTAGGCAAGCGGCGACGCCAGCCAGTTCGACGGCCATAAGCCGAGCACGCCATTGCTGCCGCCCGTTACGTCGTCCCACTGGAATACGACGGACCAGACGATCTGCGCGAACGCGAGCGTGAGCATCGCGAGATAGACGCCCGAGAGGCGCACGCAGAACCAGCCGAATACAAGCGCGCCAAGCACAGCAAGCAGCGGGCCGAGCAGCAGCGCGGCTTCCATCGGCAGATCGAGCACCTTGAGAAACAGCGCGGCGCCGTATGCGCCGAGCCCGAAATACGCAGCATGGCCGAATGAATGCATGCCGCCCGGCCCCATGATGAAATGCAGGCTCGCCGCGAACAGCACCGCGATCAGGATTTCGACGAGCAGCACCGGCATATACGGAAACGCCCCGGCCGCGAGCGGCGCGAGCGCGAGAACCAGCAGCACGAGCGCGGCGAGCCACTTCACGCGCCTGCTCGCGGGACGCAGCGGCGCTTCCGGCGCGCCCATGCCGCGCACCGCGACGCTCGCGCGGCCGAGCAGTCCCCACGGCCGCACGACAAGCACGACCGCCATCACGACAAACTCCGCGACGAGCGTAAAACGGCTCAGCGACAAGCCGATGCCGAACAGCGTCACATGGCCGATGCCGATACATAGCGCCTTGATCTCGGCGATCAGCAGCGCCGCGATAAACGCCCCCGGAATCGAACCCATGCCGCCGACCACGACGACCACGAACGCATTGCCGATCGTCTCGAGATCGAGCGACAGGTTCGCCGACATGCGCGGCCCTTGCAGCGCGCCGCCAAGCCCAGCGAGAAACGCGCCGACGAAAAACACGCCGGTAAACAGCCACGCCTGGTTGATGCCGAGCGCGCCGAGCATCTCGCGGTCCTGCGTCGCGGCGCGCACGAGCGTGCCCCAGCGCGTGCGCGTCAACGCATACCAGAGCAGCAGCAGCACCAGCGGACCGATGACGATCAGCGCGATATCGTAGGTCGGCAGCGGATGGCCGAGAAAATCGACCGCGCCCGCGAGATGCGGCGCGCGCGGGCCGAATAGATCGTCGGGGCCCCACAGCCAGAGCGCGGCATCGCGAAAGATCAGCACGAGCGCGAATGTCGCGAGCAGATGGAATAACTCGGGTGCCTGATAGATACGCCGCAGCACCACGATTTCGACGAGCGCGCCGAGCACCGCGACCGCCAGCGCGGCAGCCAGCACCGACAGCCAGAAGCCCGCCACCGTATGGCCGAAGCGGCTCGCGATGCTGTACGCGACGTAAATCCCGATCATATAGAACGAGCCATGCGCAAAGTTGACGATGCGCGTTACGCCGAAGATCAGCGACAGGCCGGCGGCAACGAGAAACAGCGTCGAGGCGTCGGCAAGTCCGTTGACCAGTTGTACCAGCAGATTCGAAAGCATTGCGACCCTCGGCGGCCAGCCGAAAGGCGTGCGAGCGGCGGGCGCGTCGACACGATCGGCGGGCGTTGCAGCGCGTGCGGCACCATGCGCCCGCGTCAAAGGCAGGACACTACCAGTGAATCATCCCGCATCACAACCCACACAAAATCTACGCCGAAGCGAACGGGCGTGCAGTGTGTGGCGGCGGGCCAATACTCGTTGCGTGGGGTCGCGGAACCTGCTGGATGCGGCAACGCCAGGTAGGCGCGCCGCAGTGGCGCCGCCGTGCATAAAAAAACGCGCGCCGGAAAACATCCCGGCACGCGTTCTTCATCTTCAATCAGCAGAAGATTGCGATGCGGCTTGCGATGCGCTTAAGGCTTTGCTGCCGCCGCCGCGGCATCGTCTTCGCGGAACAGCTTGTCGGCGAGATGGAACGCCGAATTGGCCGCCGGCACGCCGCAATAGATCGCGCTCTGCATCAGCACTTCCTTGATCTGCTCGCGCGTCACGCCGTTGTTCTTCGCGGCGCGCAGATGCAGCGCGAGTTCTTCGTTGCGGTTCAGCGCGACCATCATCGCAATGGTCAGCAGGCTGCGCGTATGACGCGGCAGGCCATCGCGCGTCCAGATCTCGCCCCATGCATAGCGCGAGATAAAGTTCTGGAATTCTTCGGTCAGCTCGGTGCGATTCGCAAGCGAGCGGTCGACGTGCGCATTGCCGAGCACTGCGCGGCGCACGCCTATTCCGGCTTCGTAGCGGTCTTCGTCGTTCATTTCGTCTCCGTCAGGAAGTCGAGTACGGTCTTCGTGAAAGCGTCGGCCTTCTCGATGTTGGAAATATGCGAGGCGTCGAGTTCGACATAGCGCGCGCCCGGAATCGCCTGGGCCAGTTCGCGGCCTTGCGCGGGCGTCGCGGCAACGTCGTGCGTGCCGCTGATGACGAGCGCCGGCAGCCTGATGCCGGGCGCTTCGGGGCGCAGGTCGGTCGCGTCGATCGCGTCGCAGTTCGATGCATAGCCTTCCTTGTCGGTATGCACGAACACGTCGCGGATCATCGCCAGCACGATCGGCTCACGCTCGATAAAGTCAGCCGTAAACCAGCGCGGCAGCACCGCGTCGGCCAGCGCGAGCATGCCTTCGTTGCGGGCCTTCGCGGCGCGCGGCACCCACACTTCCGGCGAGCCGATGCGCGCGGCCGTGTTGCACAGCACGACGCGCTCGAAGCGGTCGCCGTGACGCGCGGCAAGACCGACGCCGGTCAGGCCGCCCATCGACACGCCGCAGAAATGCGCGCGCGCGATCTTCAGCGTATCCATCAGGCCGATCACGTCACCGGTCAGTTGCTCGATCGTGTACGGCCCCTTCGGCGCTTCCGAATGGCCGTGGCCGCGCGTGTCGTAGCGCAGCACGCGGAAATGCTTCGACAACGCCGCGACCTGCGGCGTCCACATGGACAGATCGCTGCCGAGCGAATTCGACAGCACGATCCACGGCGCGTGGCCGTGACGGTCGCCGTCGATGCGGTAGTGAAGCTCGGTGCCGTTGACTGCGGCGTAGGGCATGCCGGTTACTCCTTGGAATGGGCGCGCTGCGCGCGCGTGGAATGAAGCGCCAGCGCCGCGTCCACATATGCGTGCGCCTGGCCGACGTATTGAGCGGGGTCGAGCAGCGCTTGCAGGCGCTCGGCCGAAAGATGGGCGGTGACGTCCGCGTCGGCGGACAGCACCTCGTACAGCGTCTTGCCGTCGCGGATCGCCGCCTTCGAGGCGCGCTCGACCAGATGGTGCGCGTCGAGCCGGCCGATCGAATCGCCGAGCGCGAGCATGACCGCTTCGCCGAGAATCAGGCCGTGCGTGACGTCGAGATTCGCGGCGAGACGCGTCACGTTCACATTCAGGCCGGCGGCGATCTGCTCGATATTCGCGAGCGCGCCGCCCGCGAGGCGCGCGAGGTCCGGCAGCGCGTCCCATTCGGCCTGCCAGCCGCCGAGCGCGCGTTCGTGCTCCTGCACCATGCCCGCGAACACGGTCGAGACGAGTCCCGGCGCGCGCGTCGCGGCGGTCAGCACGGCCGCGCAGCCGACCGGGTTGCGCTTGTGCGGCATGGTCGACGAACCACCCTTGCCGGCCGCGGCCGGTTCTGCAAGCTCGTCGATTTCGGTCTGCATCTGTAGCGAGATATCGCGTGCGATCTTGCCGAGCGTGCCGATCAGCATGCCGAACAGCGCTGCCGTTTCGGCGATGCGATCGCGCTGCGTATGCCACGGCAAGGTCGGTACGGCAAGGCCGAGTTCCTTCGCGAGCGCTTGCGTAACCTGCGGCGCCGCCTCGCGCAGACTCGCGAGCGTGCCGGCCGCGCCGCCGAATTGCAGCACGAGCACGCGCTCGCGCAATGCATCGAGCCGCTCGCGATGACGCAGCAGCGCGTCGAGCCATTGCGCGAACTTGAGGCCGAGCGTGATCGGCAGCGCCTGTTGCAGCCATGTGCGGCCGATCATCGGCGTCGCGCGATGGGTGGCCGCGAGTGTCGCGACCGCGTCGCAGGTGGCTTGCAAACCGCTGTCGAGCAGATCGAACGTGTCGCGCAGTTGCAGCACCGTCGCCGTATCGATAATGTCCTGGCTCGTCGCGCCCCAGTGCACGTATTTGCCGGCTTCGGCATCGGCGGCCTTGACGCGCGCGGTCAGTTGCTTGACGAGCGGAATCGCGAGATTGCCGCCGAGCGCGGCATCGCGCGCGAGCGCGTCGGCGTCGAGCTGGTCGGCCTGGCAGGCCGCCTCGATCGCGGGCGCGGCGGTGTGGGGAATGACATGATGGGCGGCCGAAGCGCGCGCGAGCGCGGCTTCGACGTCGAGCATCCGTTGCAGCGTGGCACGCGGCGCCCAGATGTCGTTCATCGGCTGCGTGCCGCAAAGAAGGCCAGTCAGACGGGCGCTGGAGTCGAGCATGGTGACGTCGGGTTCGAGGGAATCGGGGATGAAGAATGAGCGTGGCGCGCAACGGCTCAACGTTGACGCGAGCCGGCGCGCTTGCCGCGGTTGCCGCGGTCGCAATCTCCGGCTGCGCACGTCATGTCGTGCTTCGCGCTCACGCTCGCCCGGCGCAGGGCCGCATCAGGTGGCCTGACACGCCGGTTCGCACGATTGCGCGTCGCCGTGTATTTTGCGCCAAACGCGGCGGGCATGGCGCCGAAATTGCCGGGCCGGCGCCAACGAAGCGTTTGCTCCATCGGCGCCGGCCCTGTCGCACCACTCAGCCAGCCATCAGGCCGCGCGCGCGGACTGCGTGCCGTCGGTCATCGGCACGCCGGTCAGCTTCACCAGCTCGTCGAAGCCGATATCCGAGAAGATCTCGCGCACCACGAGGCCTTCCTTCGCCACGTCGATCATCGCGAGGTCCGTATAGATACGGGTCACGCAGCCGACACCGGTAACCGGGTACGAGCACTCGGCGGCAATCTTGCTTTCGCCCTGCTTGGTCAGGTGCTCCATCATCACGTAGACCTGCTTCGCGCCGATCGCGAGGTCCATCGCGCCGCCGACAGCCGGAATCGCGTCGGGTGCGCCGGTGTGCCAGTTCGCGAGGTCGCCCTTCGCCGACACCTGGAACGCGCCGAGCACGCAGAAGTCGAGATGGCCGCCGCGCATCATCGCGAACGAATCGGCGTGGTGGAAATAGGCGCCGCCCGTCAGCAGCGTAACGTGCTGCTTGCCGGCGTTGATCAGTTCGTCGTCTTCCTCGCCCTTCGCCGGTGCCGGGCCCATGCCGAGCAGACCGTTTTCGCTGTGCAGGAAGATTTCCTTGTCGGTGGCGAGGTGGTTCGCCACCAGCGTCGGCACGCCGATGCCGAGGTTCACGTAAGCGCCTTCAGGAATATCCTGGGCAACGCGCTTGGCCATTTCATCGCGGGTCAGTTTCTTCATGTCGGTCTCCGAATCAGGCAGCAGCGTCGTGAGGATTGGGCGTCGGGGCATGCACCGCTTGCGGCACTTCGATCACGCGTTGCACGAAAATGCCCGGCGTGACGATTTCTTCCGGGTCGAGGCCGCCGAGCGGCACGACTTGCGAGACCTGCACGATCGCGGTTTTCGCCGCGCTCGCCATGATCGGGCCGAAGTTGCGCGCGGTCTTGCGATAGATCAGGTTGCCCCAGCGGTCGCCCTTGTACGCCTTGATCAGCGCGAAGTCCGCATGCAGCGGCGCTTCGAGCACATAGTGGCGGCCGTCGATCAGGCGCGTTTCCTTGCCTTCGGCGAGCTTGGTGCCGTACGCGGTCGGCGTGAAAAAGCCGCCGATGCCGGCGCCCGCCGCGCGGATGCGCTCGGCGAGATTGCCTTGCGGCACGAGTTCGAGTTCGATTTCGCCGGAGCGATAGAGCGCATCGAACACATACGAATCGCTCTGGCGCGGGAACGAGCAGACGATCTTGCGCACGCGCTTGGTCTTCAGCAGCGCGGCGAGGCCGATGTCGCCGTTACCGGCGTTGTTGTTGACGATGGTCAGGTCGCGCGCGCCTTGCTCGATAAGCGCGTCGATCAGCTCCGACGGCATCCCTGCCGTGCCGAAGCCGCCGATCATGACGGTCGCGCCGTCGTGGACATCGGCGACCGCCGACTGCAGTGACTCGAAAATCTTGTTGATCATGTCGAATTTCCTTTGGGGGCGCTACGTGCCGCCGAGCGTACCGCCGTAACCGGCAAGGCTCGCGCGGAACAGTCTCCGGGCATGCTGGCGACGGCTCGCGACGTTGGGAGCGGGCTGGCGCCTTCGGTTCGTTCACCGTCGATTTGTTCGTTGTGTGAACAGTGATTCGTTTAGCGAACGATTCGGCGATTATGGTTGCCCTTGGGCCGCATTGTCAAGGCAGGGAAATCCCCTTCATCATAGGTCGCGGCACGTGACAACGCGCGCTTCGCGGCGCGCGAAAAAACCGCCGACGGCTATTCCCAGTATGCTTACGGGCGATTTTTCAACTACCCTTTATAGCGATACGGAATAGGCACAAACGGGCCACACCCGGGCCGCACCCGTGCCCGCCCGACCGCCCGCCCCGCAAGCCGATAACGAGCCGAGCATGTCCGAGACACCGCTGGATCTGAACCTGATCCCCTACCTCGTCGCGATGGAAGACACGCGCAACGTGAGCCGCGCCGCCGAGCAGCTCGGCGTGAGCCAGCCGCGCGTCAGCACCGCGCTCGGCCGGCTGCGCGAATACTTCGACGATCCGCTCTTCGTGCGCACCTCCAAAGGCATGGAGCCGACGCCGCGCGCGCTCGCGATCCTGCCCGCCGCGCGCGACGCGCTCCTGCGCATCGAGAAAGGCATGCTCGACGTGCAGGACTTCGAGCCGGCCACCAGCACCCATACGTTTTCGATCGCGCTGTCCGACGTCGGTGAGATCGTGTTTCTGCCGCGGCTTCTGCAACTGTTCGCCGAGCGCGCACCGTCCGCGAATCTGCGCTCGGTCACGCTGTCGCCGTCGCAGGTGGAGCGCGGGCTCGAATCGGGCGACGTCGATCTGGCGGTCGGATATTTCCCGGACCTCGCGGGCAATAACTTTTTCCAGCAGCGGCTTTTCACGCACCGCTTCATCTGCCTGATGCGCAGCGGCCATCCGCTCGCGAAGGCGCCGCTCACGCTCCAGCAGTACGTGGCCTCGGGCCACGCGGTCGTGCGCTCCGAGGGACGCAGCCAGGAAGTGCTCGAACAGTATCTGGCGAAAAAGCGCATCAACCGCCGCGCGGTGCTCGAAACGCCGCACTTCATGAGCCTGCCGTTTATCCTCGCGCGCACCGACCTGCTCGCGACGGTGCCGCACGCGATCGGCTTCGCCTATGTCTCCGAGCATGCGTCGATCATGCTGGTCGAACCGCCGCTGCCGTTGCCGCGCTTCGATCTGCGGCAGCACTGGCATCGCAAGTTTCATAACGATCCGCGCGGCACGTGGCTGCGCGGCGTGGTCTCCGAGCTCTTCAACGACGCGATGGACGAATGGCCGAAGTAAGCGTGCCGCTTCG
Organism: Paraburkholderia sp. Cy-641; assembly: GCF_011752945.1. Classification (NCBI taxonomy): domain Bacteria; kingdom Pseudomonadati; phylum Pseudomonadota; class Betaproteobacteria; order Burkholderiales; family Burkholderiaceae; genus Paraburkholderia; species Paraburkholderia sp. Cy-641. The sequence continues at coordinate 115,881 of NZ_VWWM01000004.1, read as the reverse complement.
CACGCGGGCGCGCGGCAATCGACGCGGTTCCCTCGCGCGCCCTGACCGCCGCCGGGAACTTCGACACCTTTGCGCGCAAACATGGAACAATGGCCGCAGTGACTGACCCCGCGCGCCACGCGCAGCGTCGCCGCGCGATCCAGGAGGAACGACGCATGACCAGCAGCAAGGCAAAAAAGACCAAAACCGCAGCGGCCGAGCCCCGCCCGAGCCGCGACGAAGCTGAAGCCGCCGTGCGCGTGCTGTTGCGCTGGGCCGGCGACGATCCGCGCCGCGAAGGGCTGCTCGACACGCCCGCGCGCGTGGTCCGCTCGTACGAGGAGTTCTTCGCGGGCTACCAGACCGATCCGCGCGAAATCCTCGCCCGCACCTTCTCCGAAGTGGACGGCTACGACGAAATGATCGTGCTGAAGGACATCCGCTTCGAAAGCTATTGCGAGCACCATATGGTGCCGATCATCGGCCGCGCGCACGTCGCCTATCTGCCGCAGCATCGCGTGGTGGGCATCTCGAAGCTCGCGCGGCTCGTCGATGCATTCGCGAAGCGTCTGCAGATCCAGGAAAAGATGACCGTGCAGATCGCCGATACGCTGAACGACGTGCTGCAACCGGCCGGCGTCGGCGTGATTCTCGAAGCCGCGCACCAGTGCATGTCGACGCGCGGCGTGCATAAGGCCGGCGTCACGATGGTCACCTCGCGCATGCTCGGCACGTTCCGCACCGATCCGTCGACGCGCCGCGAGTTTCTGTCGATCGTCGGCAGCCCCGGCGGAATGGCGGTGCCGAATACGTGAGCGGGATCAGGGCTCGAGACTTCTTCCGAACGCCCGAGCCTTGCCTTGCGGGCCGTCGCGGCCCCTGACGCTGACCACCGAAGCTGGCCGCTGAAGCCGGTCAAGTGAAGCCGGCCAGGGCCAGCCGCCCCGGCAGCATCGGCCCAACCGCAGGAACAGGAGCGCCTCAATTGGTAGAGCTTCCGTCGTCGGCGATTTCCACCTGGGGCGGCGCAATCGTATTCGCCAATGTCTTGCTGACGCGCCTCGGCATGCCGATTCCCGCGGTCCCGGTGCTGCTGTTCGCGGGCTCGGCGATCGCCGCCGGCACGTTGTCGTTCTGGCCGGTGCTCGGCGCGGCCGTGCTCGGCGCAGTGCTCGGCGACGGCGCCTGGTTCGCCGCGGGCCGTCTCTATGGCCGCAAGCTGCTGGCAGCGCTCGGCCGTCTGTCGCCGGCCGTCGATACGCGGCTCGACATGGCGCGCTCGCTCTTCGAGCACTATGGCGTGCCGCTCGTGTCGATCTCGAAGTTCGTACCGGGGCTCGGCCTCATCACCCCGCCGCTGATGGGCACGACCGCCGTCGATGCCCGCATCTACGCGCTCTGGGATGTCATGAGCGCGCTCGGCTGGGCGACGTTCTGGCTGCTGGGCGGCGCGGCGGTCCAAAGAGAGCTGCATATGCTGCGCGCATTCGTCGAATCGCGCGGCGGCACGCTCGCCGATCTCCTGCTCGCCGCGGCGCTCGCGTATCTGCTGTATCGCCTGTATGCGCGCGACCGGGGGCGGCGGCTCGCGCGCGCAGCCTCGGTGCAAGCCTCGCTGCAGTCATCCATGCAACCCGCGCGGCCCGCGCCGAAAATCGCGCGCGGCTGGCGCCGCATGGCGCCGTCGCAAGTCTTCGATGCCCGGCCCGGCGCGCCGCTGCTCGACTCGACGCACGGCATCCCCGGCGCGCTCGCGCTCGATCCGCATTCGCCCGAGCAGCTCGACGGTGCGCTGCGTGCGCACGACATGGTGATCTACTGCATCTGCCCGGACAGCGCGACCGCGCTCGACGTCTCGCAACGGATGCGCAGCAACGGCTATACGCGGATTCGAGCGCTACGCGGCGGGCTCGACGCATGGCAGCGGCGCGGCTTTCCGGTCGGCTTGCCGGCGCATAAGGATGGACAGATTGCGGCGGCCACGAAGATGCCGCGCTCGCGCGGCGACACGCAGGATGCGATCACGCTGCGCGGTTTCGCGCCACGCAGCGCGCCGCGTGTAAGCCGCGTCAGGGCAAGTTGAAGCGGAGTCAGGCGGGGGTAAAGCAAGGTCAGGCGGGCTCAAGCAGGCTCACACAGGCTCAAGCGGATTGAAGCGGCTTCAAGCGCATCGAGGCGCACCGTGCCGCACGGCGGCAATCGCGAAGCCACGCGGCACGGCCACAACGACACAAGGGCCGCACCGGCGCCGCTTCAGCCCCGCATGCGCTTTGCTTTGCGCCACATGCCTTGCCGCACAAAGCACCGATACCTACGTCCCCTGCGTCGCCGCGCACTCGTCCCATTGCGCCGATCTCGTGCGATTGCGTCCCTGCTCCTTGGCGATATACAACTGCTGATCGGCGGTAGCCAGCAATTCGAGCGCGCTGCCGCCATGCGCGGGCATCGCGCTCGCGCAACCGACGCTCACCGTCACTGCAAGCGGCGTATCGTGCCCGCGCTCGATCGCCAGGCTTGCCACCTTGCGGCGAATCTGCTCGGCAACCTCGAAGGCGCCCTGCGCCGTCGTGTCCGGCAGCAGCACCACGAACTCCTCGCCGCCATAGCGTGCGACCAGATCGGCTGGGCGCCGCGCAACCGACGAGATGCAACGGGCCACCGCGATCAGCGTTTCGTCGCCGCTCGCATGACCATAGGTATCGTTGAAGCGCTTGAAGTGATCGATATCGACAAACAGCACCGACAACGGCTGCTGCTCGCGCCGCGCGCGTCCCCATCCTTCGTCGAGCCGTTTGTCGAGCACGCGGCGATTGCTGAGCCGCGTCAGCGGATCGGTCGCGGCAAGCCGCACCAGCGCGGCCTGCGCGCGCTGCTTGTCGCGCAATGCAAACGCCAGCAGCCACGACACGAAAACGAAGACGCCGCCGAATACGAACGTCAGCGCAACGGCAATCTCGGTGCGGTGCCGCCACGGCTCGAGCACGTCGTCGACGGCGGGCGCCACCACCGCGATCAGCGGCGTGCCCGGTACATGCGCGTAGCTATAGATGCGGCGCACGCCGTCGACGGCCGCGACCGACAGATAGGTCCCGGCGTCGTGCGTCGCCATCGTCTGAAAGGAGAGCGACTTCGCGATGCTCGCACCGATATCGCGCGCGACAAACGGCTTGCGCGCAAGCAGCGTGCCGTCGCTCATCGCGATAAACACCGAGCCCTGTTTGCCGGGATCGACGCGATCGATCAGATGCTGGAAATACTCGATGCGAATCGCGATCAGCGCGATACCGGCAAAGCCGCCCTGCTCGTCGTTGATGCGCCGCGTCAGCGCAATCGACAGTTTGTTGTCGCGCAGCCGCGAGCGGTAAGGATGCGAGAAAAACAGGCCGGCCGCCGGATTGCGCTGCTGCGCCTGAAAATAATCGCGGTCGTCGAGACGAACCGCGGGGTGGGCGTCGTCGTATTGCGCGACCATGACTGCGCCATTGGCGCCGATCAGATAGGCGCCGCCGAGATAGGGCGCGGTGGTCGCGCGCTCGAACAGCAGCGAGCGCCGCACCTTGACGGGCAATGCCGAGATAACCGGATTGCGCGCGCCGTCCACCATCGATTGCAGCGACAGGTCGTAGATTTCGACGTTGCGCGCGAGATCGGCGGAAATGATCGAGACGAGATTGCGCGAGGTCTGCCGCGCATGATCGAGCGTTTCGGTGCGGCCCGCGTCGAGCGTCAATAGCGTCAGCACCGCCATGAGCGTGGCGACCAGCGTGCCCGCCACGCCGGCGAGCCATGGCCGGTTGCCGAGGTAGCGCGTCATGGCGGCCCTGCCGAGATGAAACATCGTATGCAACCGCCACAGCAGCGTCCGCCATGCCACGCTCATCAACTCTCCTTTCGCGGACGATTCCGCCGCGGCGTCGTTGCGCCGCGGCCTACACCCCGGTCATGCTTCGAATCTGGCAGGCCCGCGCGGCGTCGGCGAGCCGAACTGCGTCGCACTGCATCGCACTGCGTAAGCGCGTGCGATCAGCGCAGCAATCCGGCCACCACGCGCAAATGGCGCTTGCGCTCCTTATCGAGCCACTGCAGCGCGCCGTCGAAATCGCCGGCGCCGGCCAGCAATGCGGCATTGTCGCGCAACAGCGCCTCGCTTGCGACCGTGTCGTTCAGCTCGCCGAAGCATTTCTGGATGCGCTTTAAACGCTTGAGCGTGCGCTTCTGGCCGCCCTTCAGAACCGGCCCGAAAAACTCGAACAGATAGCGCAGTTTCTTGCCCGCTTTCCTGACGTCGTGAAAAGCCGCGTAATCGGAGCGCTTTGCGCGGCTTGCGCGTTTGACGCGCTTTTTCATCGACCGCTTCGATGCGCTGACGCGCTTGAACGCAAATTGACGCAGCGCAATACGCGGTGCGTGCGCGGTATTCAGTTCCGCCGTCGTGCGCGTGAATGCATCGCGCAGCAGATGCTTGACGTCCGCATTCAGAAGCGTTTGGCGGCTAACCGCAAGCGTTTCGCCGCGTGCTTCCTCGAGCCTGGGTATCAGTTCCCGCACGCCGCTGTGCCGCGCGAGCAATTCGATCAGGATGTCCCAGTCGCGCGTCTTGCCGGCCGCGCTCGCAAGAAACTGATAGACCGCGCGCTGGCGTGCATTCTCGCCCTCGTCGAGCAACGGCGCGAAGGCCCACCACAATGAGCGCAAGCGCCGCAACGATACGCGCAGCTCGTGCAGCGCTTCGGGCGACGGGTCCTGATGCACCGCCTCGACAAGTTCGATCGCCTCGCCGATCAGCGGCCTGGCATAGGATGCAAATGCCTGCTGCGCCGAAGCGTCCTGCGCCAGTTGGCTGGTTGTCCCGCTGTCTTGCTTCATCGACACTCCCCCGCAACACGACGTTACTTCGAGGGTAGCAAAAAGGGGACTCAGCGGGTATGCAACCCATTCGATACCCTCGATACGCATAAAAACGCCCGCAAATATTTCCCACGCGCATCCATACCCGTACACTCTTCCTTGCAGCACGATGGCGCCGCGTGTCGCGAGCGTCTATCTTGATCTATACGCGGGCGGCGCAATCGTCGAGCCGCGCAGCACGCCATCATCACCGCGCACCACGAGCCGCAAACCACGAGGGTTTCGCTCCACACGCGGGCTTCTCCGGTCAACGCAGCACCAGCACGTCGTAACGGGCCGCCGGCCCGGTTCGCTTCGGACATCCGTGCGCTTGCGTCCGCCATGCGGGAAAACCCCTTTTCCGGCGCGGCGCACCGCCACGTAGCGACTGCCACGCCTTCGTTAAGCAGACCCTGTAGTGCCGTCACGCAATTGTCATTATTACGACATGTAAAGAAAGCAGCATCGAAAACTCTGCGACTCACTTTTTGGGGCTCATGTCATGCCGGAACTCTCGTATCCGCAACCAGGCGCTGCTAGCGGCAAAGGGCGCAATTTCGGCCTGTTTATCTTTCTCGCCCTGCTCGGCGCCGGCGTCATCTATTGCGCCGTCAATCTGCTCGACGATCTGCAACCCGTTCGCGAAAGCTCGTTCCTGCCGTATCTGCTGCTCGCTATCGCACTGCTGATCGCGCTCGGCTTCGAGTTCGTCAACGGCTTTCACGATACGGCCAACGCGGTCGCCACCGTGATCTATACCCACTCGCTGACACCGAACCTCGCGGTCGTCTGGTCCGGCGCGTGGAATTTTCTCGGCGTGCTGACGTCGAGCGGTGCGGTCGCATTCGGCATCCTGCAACTGCTGCCGGTCGAATTGATCCTGCAGGTCGGCAGCAGCGCGGGCTTTGCGATGGTGTTCGCACTGCTGATCGCCGCGATCATCTGGAATCTCGGCACCTGGTATTTCGGGTTGCCGTCGTCGAGCTCGCATACGCTGATCGGCTCGATCATCGGCGTGGGCCTGATGAATCAGATGATGCACGGTGCGAGCGGCACGAGCGGCGTCGACTGGAACCAGGCGCTCGGCGTCGGCAAGTCGCTGCTGTTTTCGCCGATCGTGGGCTTTCTGCTCGCTGGCCTGCTGCTACTGATCCTGAAAGCGGTCGTGCGCGTGCCGGCGCTCTATGCCGAGCCGAAGGGCAAGGAGCCGCCGCCGTTCTGGATTCGCTGTCTGCTGATTCTGACCTGCACGGGCGTGTCGTTCGCACACGGCTCGAACGACGGCCAGAAAGGCATGGGCCTCATCATGCTGATCCTAATCGGCACGGTGCCGACCGCCTATGCGCTAAACAAGGCGGTCACCGCCGAGCAGACGCAGAATTTCGTCGCCGTCGCGCAGCAAACCGCGACGACGCTCGCGAACTATACGCAGGGCGCGGCGCCCTCCGCGAATCCGCGTGCCGATGTCGAAGAGTTCGTACGCACACGCCATCTGACGCCGGCCACGCTGCCCGCGCTGCAACAGCTGACCGCGCAGATCGGCAGCCAGGTCGGCTCATCGGGCTCGATGGCCGCGGTGCCGCAAGGTATTGTCGATAACGTGCGCAACAATATGTATGTCACGTCCGAAGCGATCCGCCTGATGCAGAAGGCCAACCAGCCGCAGTTCGCGCCGGAGCATGCGAAGGTGATCGGCAACTTCAGAACGCAGATCGATCACGCCACCAAGTTCATTCCGACATGGGTCAAGGTGGCGGTCGCGATCGCGCTGGGGCTCGGCACGATGGTTGGCTGGAAGCGCATCGTCGTGACGGTCGGCGAAAAGATCGGCAAGCAGCATCTGACCTATGGCCAGGGCGCGGCGGCCGAAGTCGTGGCAATGGTGACGATCGGCGCCGCCGACGTATACGGCCTGCCGGTTTCGACGACCCATGTGCTCTCGTCCGGCGTGGCCGGCGCGATGGCGGCCAATGGCTCGGGTCTGCAATGGAGCACGGTGCGCAGCCTGATCCTTGCGTGGGTGCTGACGCTGCCCGCTTCGATCGCGCTCGCCGCGGGTCTGTACTGGCTGTTCCGGACGGTGTTCTAAGCTTGAGTGTCCAGGCCGGCGGTTGATGTAACCGCCGGCCTCGCCAATAAAAAAACGCGGTACGTAGAAAACGTACCGCGCTTTTTTTTGCCCTGCTATTTGATACCGCCAATCGCGCCTCAATACACCTCGGGCACGATCATCGTCTGCGGCACCGGCTGACGGCTATAGTCTTCGTGATAGACGCGCGACGGCAAATCGATCTGAGCATGCTCGATCTCGTGATACGGCACCTGGCTCAGCAGATGCTGAATACAGTTCAGGCGCGCGCGCTTCTTGTCGACGGCCTGCACGACCCACCACGGCGCCTCGGGAATATGCGAGCGTTGCAGCATTACTTCCTTGGCCTGCGTATACGCTTCCCAGCGACGCCGGCTTTCCAGGTCCATCGGACTCAGCTTCCATTGCTTGAGCGGATCGTGAATACGGTTCTGGAAGCGGATTTCCTGCTCTTCGTCGGTAATCGAAAACCAGTACTTGATAATCTGCACGCCGCTGCGCACAAGCATCTTTTCGAACTCCGGCACCGAGCGGAAAAATTCTTCGTACTCATCATCGGTGCAGAAATTCATCACGCGCTCGACACCCGCGCGGTTGTACCAGCTACGGTCGAACAGCACCATCTCGCCGCCCGCGGGCAGATGCGAGACATAGCGCTGGAAATACCATTGCGTGCGCTCGCGGTTATTCGGCGCGGGCAGCGCAGCGACGCGGCAGACGCGCGGATTAAGCCGCTGCGTAATGCGCTTGATCGCACCGCCCTTGCCGGCCGCGTCGCGCCCCTCGAAGATCACGACGACCCGATGGCCGGTCTGCACGATCCAGTCCTGTAGCTTGACCAGTTCGCCCTGCAGGCGGAATAGCTCGCGGAAGTACTGCTTGCGCGCCTCGCGATGCTCGGGCGTAAAGCTGTCCGGGCCGTCGATAATGCGGTCATCGACTTCCATTTCGAGCTCTTCGTCATAGGCATCGATGAGGTCCTCTTCGAAACGGCGTTGCCGCTCCGCCATGACTTCGGCTTCGGATCTCGGGTCAAGCTCTTTCATTGCGGCTCTCCTCGCAACAGAAATGGATTGGCGCGCAGCGGCAAGCGCGGCGCGGACGCAGTTGCTCGATTATCGGAGTAGAAGGTGTCATCCTTGTTACCGCATCGTAAGATTGCCGATGCATCGGTGCGACTCATGATAGCGAGGATAGCGAGTTTTGCGCGGTTCCCGGCGGCAAATTCGGCCGCCGATCCGATAGCCGGATCAGCGGCTGGATGGAGTCGCCAGCCTAATCGCAAACGCCGCCACTAGCCTAGCGGCCGGGCGAAACTCAGTTCGTGGCCATCCGGATCGGTGAGATGAAAATAGCGCTCGCCCCAAGGCGCGTCGGATGGCGCGAACGATGGCTGCAATCCCGCCGCGAGTACTTTGCGATAGAGCGCGTCGACATCCGATACATAGATAATCACGCGCCCCCACCAGTTGACCGGCGCGCGAGCATCGGCAATCAGATTCAGATAGGTCCCGCCGAATGCGAACGATGTAAACGTCTCCTGCGGGCCGCCGAATTTAAGCGGAAAACCGAGCGCTTCGTAGAACGGCACGGCGCGCCGCATATCGCCGGTGGCCAGCGTAATCGCACTCAGCGATTCGATCCGCGGTTCGGAAGAAGCGGTTTGCGACGATAACGAGGAAGCAGTTGCGGGCATAAAGCGTCTCCTTTTTATCGATAAAGCGCAGCGGCATAGGCATGGAGACCACACTATCGATATCGGTCCAGCACGCCCCACTTAACCTCGAATCAACTTCGAATTCGCGAGCCCGCACCCAACCGCCGGCATGCGGCAAGTGTCTCACACGCCGCCGTCCCATCCCCATGCGCGCGCCCTTGAAAAATCCTCGGCGCGCCCCGCATCTTTGTGCCCGCCTATCCGGAGCATCGCCATGGGAAGCCGCCCCCGCTTTATCGATGACCTGTCGAGCGCCGCATCCGACGCCCCCGGGCCCCAATCCACCGAACCGCTTAGCGACGACACTGCCCTGCTCGACGCCTATTCGCGCACCGTGATCGGCGCGCTCGAGCACGTCCAGCAGGCGGTCGCCTTTATCGCCGTCGAACGCCGCCTGCCGGGCGAGCCGTCCGGGCACGGCCGCGGCGCGCGCGGCGGCACCGGCTCGGGTTTTTTATTTACGCCGGACGGCTATCTGCTGACCAATAGCCATGTCGTGCATGGCGCGACGCATATTCAGGTGACACTCGCCGACGGCGCGAAATTCGACGCCGATCTGGTCGGCGACGACCCCGGCAGCGATCTCGCCGTGCTGCGCATCGGTTCGCCGGAGCCGCTGCCGCATGTCGAGCTTGGCGAATCGTCGAAGCTGCGCGTCGGGCAGATTGCGATTGCGGTCGGCAATCCGCTCGGCCTTCAGCAGACCGTCACGACCGGCGTGGTCTCGGCACTGGGCCGTTCGCTGCGCTCGAATTCCGGCCGCATGATCTACGACGTGATCCAGACCGACGCCGCGCTCAATCCCGGCAATTCGGGCGGCCCGCTTATCAATTCGGCGGGCCAGGTTATCGGCGTCAATACGGCGATCATCCCCGGCGCGCAGGCAATCTGCTTTGCAACGGCAATCGATACCGCCAAATGGGTCATCATGCAGATCTTTGCTTATGGCCGCGTACGGCGCGCGTATATCGGCGTGGCCGGCACGACGATGCCGCTGTCGCGACGTATGCAGCGCTATTTCGGGCTTAGCGCGCAAAGCGGCGTGCATGTAATGGAAATCGTCAAGGGCAGCCCGGCCGCGCTCGGCGGCTTGCGCACCGACGATACGATTGTCGCGATCGACTCACAGCCGGTGCAGGATGTGGATAGCCTGCAACGTACGCTCGACGCTTCGCGTATCGACAGGCCAGTCAGCGTGACCGTGCTGCGCGGCGCGCAGCGGGTGGAGCTGACGTTGACGCCGGTGGAGCAGGCGGGGTGAGGAAAGGGGTTGGCCGCGCCGCGGCCGGCCCCTGGGTAGGGCTGGGGCACTCTACATCGAACCCTACATTCAACCCTACATAAAAATAAATTAACCCTTATAAACCAATTAGTTGCGATATATAATCGAGGACATTAAACCCTACATAGAACCGTATTGTCTGTTATGACGACCGTCGTTTCATTCGAACCATTGTTTCCCGAGGAGCGCGTACTCGATCCGCTGCTCGAACGCACCGCCGAACTCGTCGATTCGTCACAAAAGCTGCTTGCCGTAAGCGGAACGCCACTTGCCGCTGCGCTCGTGCCGCAATTGCGGGCAATGAATTCGTACTACACAAACAAGATCGAAGGCCAGCACACCACGCCTGCCCGAATCGAGGCCGCGCTCAAGCGGAACTATTCCGCCGATATGGCCGAACGCAAAAAACAGCGCCTTGCGCTGGCGCATATCGCAACGGAAACCACGCTTGAAGAAGAGTGGTTTTCGCTCGGGGTATCCGCCCTGTTCGAACCCGCACGGCTTGCCGCCATTCACAACCGGTTCTTTTCCTATCTGCCGGTCGACGAGCGCTTTACCAGCGAGGGCGAGCCGATTGAACCCGGCAAGCTTCGCCAGGCGGGTGTCACGGTAGGCCGGCATCTGGCGCCGGAGCCCGAAATGATCGAGCCGCTACTCGATGCCTGGTCCACTCGATATGCGCGCATACGAATCAAGGATTACCAGTTGATCGGCATTGCCTGCTCGCATCATCGGTTGGCATGGATTCACCCGTTTGCGGACGGCAACGGCCGGGTCGCGCGCCTGCATTCGCATCTCGCCCTGCGTGCAGCCGATTTGACGCACGGTTTATGGTCCCCGCTTCGCGGCCTTGCGCGAGAACATGAGCAGTACTATGTCAGATTAAGCGAGGCCGATCAGCGGCGCCGTAATGATCTCGATGGCCGGGGCACACTCTCTCAGGAAGGCCTGGTGCAGTTCGCCCAGTTCTTTCTGGACTGTTGCCTGGACCAGGTCAGCTTTATGGTCCGCATGACCGGATTCGACGGCATTGCGGATCGCCTGCACGATCTATTGCGATATTTCGATTCCAATCCATGGATGATCGGTTCGGAAAAATCGGTTATCAAACCGGAAGCATCAGCACTGGCTATGGAATTCGTGGCGACGCGCCGCGCAGTCGCGCGCGCGGAATTCAATCAGATGCTCGGCGTAAGCGATGTTCTGGCGCGCCGGATTACGCGCTCCCTACTCGATATCGGTCTGCTCGATTCGCCTTCGCATCGCGGTGATCTTTCCTTTGGACTCCCACTAAAAAGCCTTCGCTTTCTATTCCCACGCTTGTGGCCCGAAGTCGACCAGGAATAGGCAAACCGCAACCCCCAACACCCTCTACTGAACCACCCGCGCCACCCCTCGCCCGCGCGGATCAGTCGCCGCTTCCGGCCTATTGCCATTGACCTGGATCACCTGAATATCGCCGACAAAATCCTGTCCTTCCAGCGTATAGCCCTTCGCTTCGATCTGCTTCGCGAGTTCGCCCTCGATCGGCTTATACGGCTCCCAGAAAATCGTATTCGCTGGCAATAGCTGATGATGGAAACGCATCGCGGCAACCGCATCGGGCAGCGGCATATCGTAGTCGTAGATATTGTTGATGACCTGGAAGATCGACGTAAAGATACGCGAGCCACCCGGCGTGCCGATGACGAGCGCGACCTTGCCATCTTTCGTCAGGATCGTCGGGTCCATCGACGATAGCGGCCGCTTTTTCGGCTCGATCGCATTCGCATCGGCGCCCACCACGCCAAATGCATTCGCGACGCCGGGCTTCGAGGAAAAGTCGTCCATCTCGTCGTTGAGCGCGATACCGGCGCGATCCACCACGACACCCGAGCCAAACGCGCCGTTGAGCGTATACGTATTCGAAACCGCATTGCCCCATTTGTCGACCACCGAATAGTGCGTGGTCTCGGACTTCTCCGGCATCGACGTGCCGAGGCCCGGCTGAATGCTCGCCGTATCCGAAGGCGTAACGGGATTGACCTCGGCCGCACGCTTCGCGAGATACGCATCGTCGATCAACTGCGCGACCGGCACCTGATAGAAGTCGGGATCGCCGAGATACTGCGCACGATCCGCAAACACGCGCTTCTCGATCTCCGCGATCAGATGCACATACTGCGCGGAATTGAGCGGCACGCCCTTGAAGTCGGGCGCGAGATCGGCCTTCATCTTCAACAGCTGCACGAGACCGACGCCGCCCGAACTCGGCGGCGGCGCGGTAATCACACGATAGCCGTTCCAATCGGCCTGCACCGGCTCACGCCATACGGCCTTGTATTGTTCGAGATCGGCCTTCGTAATCAGACCGTGACCGCGCATCGAGGCTGCGATCAGATCGGCGGTCTTGCCCGAATAGAAATCCTTCGCGCCCTGATCGGCAATACGCTGCAACACCGCGGCCAGATCGGGCTGCCTGAAGTGGGCGCCCTGTTTCAAACCGCCGAAATACGTATCGAAATTGGTCTTGCCCGCGAAGTTTTTCTCCGCTTCGTCGCGCCGCTGCTGTAGTGGCTGGCTGACTTCGAAGCCGTCGCGCGCATAGTGAATGGCCGGCGCAAGCACCTGCTTCCACTGGAGCTTGCCGAAGCGGCGCTGCGCTTCCCACATGCCTTCGACGGTGCCGGGCACGCCCACCGCGCGATAGCCGATAAGGCTCATATCCTTGATGACCTCGCCCTTGTCGTCGAGATACATGTTTGTGGTCGCGGCAAGCGGCGCGCGCTCGCGATAGTCGAGAAAGTAAGGCTTGCCGTCCATATACAACGTCATAAAACCGCCGCCGCCGATATTGCCCGCATCCGGAAACGTGACCGCAAGCGTAAAGGCGATCGCAACGGCCGCGTCGACCGCATTACCGCCTTGCCTGAAAATCTGCTCGGCGGCATCGGCGCTGTAGTTATCGGGCACGGCAATCGCCGAGCCGCTCAGCACGGCGGGCTGCGTTGTCGCGGGCGCCTTGGCAAGCGCGGGCGTCGCTTCGAGAAAACCAGTGGCAACAGACAGAAGCGTAACCAGCGCAAAACCGCTGGCCGAAACGCTAAGCGAAGCTTTGGCGCTGCGAAACGACTTCATTGCGATCTCCGTAAACGACGGTTTTATCCGTATGACGAATCGGGCTACCTTGGGCTTATAACATGCGCAGCAAGGTTTTGCTAAACCGCTATATGCCGTATGCCTCGGCGTACTGCCGCATAAAAAGCCTTGAAAAAGGCACTCAAGCGCAATGGGATGAACGTGGCTTGATACGTGCCGCCGCAATCGCACTGGCACTGGCGAAGTGCGAATCGGCTGGATAGAAGCAAAGCAATCGAAGCTGGGGAACGGTAAAACGGCGCAGCCGATGCCGCGAACGCGAGGCGTAAAACGATCGGCACAAATAGAGCAAGCGCGCACTACAAGCGCCGCGAATTGTGCTCACACGCTCACGTGCTCCCGCGAGCAATTTCGTCGCCCGCATCGTGCGGAAGACGCGCCGTAATCGGAATCGACAGGAACGAGAACAGGCCGACAACCACAAACGCCGGCCAGAAATCGGAGAACACGATCTTGGGATGGCCCTGCACGTAATGCGAAATCTGCAGCACGATACCCGAGATCGTCACGCCGAGCCCGAGCGACATCTGCTGGATCACGCTCGCCACGCTCGTGGCGCGGCCGATATCGCTGCCCGGAATATCCGCATAGGCGAGCGTATTGAGCGACGTAAATTGCAGCGACGGAAAAAAGCCGCCCACCAGCACGATGCACCAGATCAGCCAGTGCGGCGTACCTGGAAAAAACAGCCCATATGCGGCGATCGCAACACCCGCGCAGGCGGCATTGACCATCAGCACGGTACGAAAGCCGTAGTGCCCGAGAATGCGCGTCGCTAGCGTCTTCATAAAGATCGAGCCGAACGCGGACGCGCACGTGATCGCACCGGCTCTGAACGCGGTCATGCCAAGCCCTTCCTGCAACGCGAGCGGCAATAGAAACGGCACGGCGCCCAAGCCGATACGAAACAACGAACCGCCGATCACGCTCGCATGAAAGCTCGGAATGCGCAGCAGGCGCAGATCGAGCACCGGCAACTCGACACGGCCCGCGTACAGCACATAGGCCAGCAGCAGCGCGATACCGGTCATGCACATGCCGAACGATGCGCTACCCGAGACGAGTTCGCCGCCCACGAGCGAAAGCCCGAGCATAAACAGCGACGCGCCGCTCGCCGACAGCACGAAACCGATCCAGTCGAGCCGTCCGGGATGCGGCTCGTGCGTATTCTCGATGTATTTATTGGTCAGCCAGATGCCGAGCAGACCGATCGGCACGTTGATGACGAAGATCAGCCGCCAATGCAGATACGTCGTGATAAAGCCGCCGAGCGGCGGCCCCACTACCGGCCCGAGCAGCGCCGGCACCGCCAGATAGTTCATCGCGCGAATAAACTCGGACTTCGGCAGCGAACGGAAAATAATGATGCGCCCCACCGGAACCATCAGCGCGCCGCCAATGCCCTGCACGAAGCGCGCGGCAACGAAGGTATCGAGCGAGGTGGAGACCGCGCACAGCAGCGAGCCGGTGATAAAGATACCGATGGCCGTGCGGAACACGGTACGCGAACCGAAGCGGTCGGCCACCCAGCCGCAGATCGGAATAAAGACGCCCAGCCCGATTACATACGAGGTGACCGCAAGCTTCAGGGTGATGGGATCGTGGCCGAGGTCGCGCGCCAGAACCGGCAGCGACGTCACAATGACCGTGCCGTCCACGTTTTCCATGAACATCGCGCACGCAACGATCAGCGGAACGATGAAGGGGCCTAAGGCGAGCAGCATGGGCGTGGCGGCAGGCGGCTAGGCCGACGATTTAAAGCAGCGATTATGGCATCGCGGCGGCAACCCATGTTGTTGTGCGAAGGAATTTTCGCCACGCACAGCGGTGCGGACGACGCCGTGCCGGTATTGCACCGGGCTCGGTGTCTCCGTGTCGAGATTAGACAGTTAAGGGCTACCGCGTGGGATGCGGGGCGGCGGCGGAACGCGCCGCGTGTCCCGTCCAATGCCCCGCTCCCGGTTCCCCGCTACGGCTTAGCGCGACGCGCTAACGAGCGGCTGCAACTGCGGGAGGATCTCGTTGGCCGCGCGCGCGACGTCGTTCGGGAAGTCGATTTCGATCCACGGCGCGCCGGTCACGTCGGCGGTATCGAACACCTGGCTGCGTTCGAGCAGCAGGTCGCGCACCGCTTCTTCGTGAGGCATGTTGGCGCGGCCGCTGTCGATATAACCCGCCACAATCTGCGTAAAGCGGCGCGCGGTTTCTTCGCGGAAGCGGAAGAAGCCGACCGATTCGCCGATCGTGTCGTACTCGAGATTGACCGCCAGCTGCTTGCGCAATTCGACCGGCACGCCGTCTTTCAGACACAGCTTGACGGGCTCGTCGCCCGCCTCGAAATCGCGGTCGATCAACAGACGGTTGACCGATTCACCGGCCACCAGCGCGCTCAGGATGCGTTCGTCGTAGAGCACGTCGGCGTCCATCAGCAGCACGTCGCCACCGCGCGTCAGCGCATCGGCCACGGTATGCACGGTCAGCACGCTGCCGAGATCGAAGCGCGGGTTCAGCACGGTCTCGACCCGATGCGGCCAGCCGATGCGCGCGAGTTCCGCCTGCACCGATTCCGGTTGAAAGCCGAGCGCCAGCACGACGTCGGTCACCCCGGCGGTTTCGAGCATTTGCAGATGCCGCTCGAGCAGGCTCATGCCGTCGAACTGCAGCAGGCACTTCGGAAACTGGGCCTGTGGCGGCTGCTGAAGACGCAGGCCGAGGCCTGCGGCGAGAATGATGGCGCGCATGCGCGGTCCTTTGAAAAAATACGGAGATCAATCGGCAACCGGCACGCGCCGCGTGGCGCGCCGCCGTTGCCAGCTTCTTTCGCTGAAGTGCAAAACCAGCAGACCCGGCAAGCCGAGCAGGATTTCACGCGCGCGCTTGGCGAGCGAAAGCGCCAGCGCCGCGTCGGGCGGCAGGCCAACGAGCGGCGCGAGCAGCAGATACCCCCCCTCCTGCACGCCGAGCGAGCCCGGAATCATAAAGGCCGCGCCGCGAATCGCCTGGCCGATGCTTTCGAGCAGCAGCGCATCGATCCAGCCGACCGGATGGCCGAGAAAACGCAGCGCGAGCCATACCTCGACCGTACCGACGACCCAGCCGACCAGGCTCAGCGCAAAGCTCGCCGCCACCCGGCCGCGCTCGCGATAGAGCGACTGCACGGCGGCGTCGACGGCTTCGGCGCGCGTCATCAGCGAGGACCAGTCGCGCTTGCCGAACACCTTCGACACCATGCCGAGCAGCCGGCCGAACAGGCCGCGCCGCTGCGCATAGTAGAAACCGGCGATCAGCGCGCCGAGCACGGCCGTGGCGATCAGCGTGGCCATGCGCAGGTCGTGCAGCGCGCCGTGCGCCGCATATGCGCCGAACAACGCTAGGCCGCCGAGCGCGAAAACGATTTGTGCGAGCGCCTGCCAGGTCGTGCTGACGGTGATCGCGGCGGCCGCGTCGCGCAGCAGCATGCCGCGCTGCGACAGTTGCCGCACCATCACGACCGGACCGCCGATCTGCCCGGCCGGCAGCAGGCTATTGACCGATTCGCCGATCCAGCGTGCGAACAGCGCATCGCGCAGCGAGAGATCGTAAGCGGTGTTCTCGCGCGCGGCGCCGCTGCGCCGAAGCAGCACCGAGATCGCGCCGGCATCGAGCACGAGCGGCACGAGATGGAACGCCGCGACGACCACGAGCCCCCAGCCGGCCGCCAGCAAGGTCGAAGCCACCGAGCCGAAGCCCTGCCACGCGAGCAGGCCGACGAACAGCGCCGTGCCGATCGACAGCAGAAGCAGCGCCACGCGACTCATGCAGCGCCCTTGCCCCGCGAGACCATCTGACGGAACACCTGGCGGAAACCGAAGTACGCAATCGCGTCTTTCATGTTCGAGACGAAACGGCGCCACGGCCGCATGTTGGGGTCCGTGACATATTCGAACGTAAGCGACACGCGCATTTCTTCGGCGCCGGCCGGCGTGATGCGATGGCGCAGCTTGTCGCCGTCGAAAAACACGAGGCCGCCCGGCGGAATCTGCACCGCGCCCGGCACGTCGGGCACGTCGGGATTGCGCGTGTGCAGCTCGTATTCGAGCCGGCACGACGATTCGTCGATCACGCCGAGCAGCAGCGTGTAACGGCGTCCGTCGTAGTACGAAGTATCGTAATGCCAGCCGATATGGTCGCCCGGCCGCGTGTAGTAATAGAGCGCGTAGGCATGCGGATCGTCGGCGGGAGAAACCTGCAGCTTGTCGCCGCTCACCTGCTCGAGCCAGCCGATCAGCTCTTTCGAGCGATACAGTTCGGCGATAAACGGCGCAAGACGGTCGATCATATGGCGGCTCACGCTGCCGCCCTGCTTGTGACCCGGCAGATAGCTGCGGTTCACGTTATCGAGCAGGGCGCGCGCGCTGTGAACCAGCTGCGCGGTGGCTTCCGGCGCGAGAAAGTCGTCCAGATAAAGAAACGCACCCTGTGCCGCGAAGTCTTTGCGCAGACGCGGATTGTCGAACGTGCGGGTGCGACTTGCGACCGCGCGGTCCGCGTCCGGTGCGGGCGCGGCAGATGCTGCGACAGAGGCGGTTGCCACGGGGGATGCGATCACGTCGTCTTCGGCGTGGATACTCATTTGCTGGTCCAAAGTTGACTGGTTTCGGAGGCTTTGGCGGCGCCGGCTGCCAGCCGGGCGCTGCGGCGCGACACGCGCACATAATCGATCACGACCCAGACGGCGAACAGCGGCGCGCCGATCGACGCCACCACGACGAACGGCGTCACGACGTTCGTCAGCGTGACGATAGGTAGCAGGTACAGCACGTCTTCGGTTTCAAAGCCGCCCACCGACGCCTGCTTCGTGCCGGCCTTGCCGGCCATTTCCTCGATGCGCATGCGCAGGAAGAAGATCAGCGCGACCGCAATGCCGGCTACCGCGCCCAGCACGCCGGGCGCGAGTTTCAGGCCGCCGATCTGCGTGCCGCCGACACCGATGCCCATGCCGACGAACAGCATCACGGTGACAAGCGCGTCGCAGGCAAGATCGTAAAAATGACCGATACGGCTCGACTTGCCGCCAATACGCGCAAGCTCGCCATCCGTATGATCGACAAAATTGGAGAGCACAATCAGCAATGCGCCCGCATTGGCCGACGAAAAACCGCCGCGGGCGAGACACAGCGCGCCCGCCACGCCGATCAGAAGGCGCAGCGTGGTCAGGTGATTAGGAGTGACCCAGGTATCGACTAGCGGTGTCACGAGCCGGCGTGCGAGCCGGGCGTCCCATGTGCGGGGCGCTGGAACGTTTAATGGAGGCGGAGCTTTCGAAGTCATAATCTGCAAATATATACGGGTTCACAAAAGATTGCTTTCTTCCCGTACGTTTCTCTTCGATCCGACGATGACAGGGGTGTGTCGGTCACGCAGCGGGATTCACCGAATCGCGATAAAGTGCGAATCCTGTTGCGCCTGTCACGCCCGATCACCTTGATACACAAGGCCTCGCGGGCCTGCACGCGAGGCCATCGGCCGTTGCAAAACCACGACAGCGAACCCGGATTGCCGCTCAAGCTCATGACCCTCATGAACCGTTTTCTTGCCACCCTGCTGTTCAGCGCGGCCGCCGCGCTGCCGCTGCCCGCGCTGGCCGTTGCGCTCGACGCGCCGCTCGCCTGCAACGAAAGCGGCCATCAGTTCATTGCCGATCTGATCGGGCAGCAACTGATCAACCCGAAGCCGACGCATGTCGAAAGCAATTCGATCAACGCGTTTTCGCCGGTACCCCATGCCGATCTGACCGCGTTCGGCTTTCGCGTCTTCGCGGTGGTGGGATTCGAAAAGGACGATCCGATATTCCGTACCGGCGACGGCGAACCGCTTGCGCAGTCGGCGTATGGCGCGGTCGTGTTCGCCAGCGAAGACAAGGTGAAAAGCGCACTGGCGGATGCCGGCAGCACGGCGATCGTGCACCGCGTCGCGCCGTTCATCACCGCGATTTTCTGCAAGCGGAACTGACAGGTGGTCTAGTTCGGCCGGCGAAAGCCGTTTTCGACCCACGCCGCGGCGCTCGCCTTGTTGAGCTTGAAGTTGAGCGCGACCTGCACTTGCGCGAGCTGCTCGCCGAAGGGATCGAGCGCGCTCAGCAAGGCATACGGCTCGTCTTCGTCGGGAACGATGTCGAGCGTGATGTCGAGTTCGTCGTTGCCGTCCGCGCTCGGCACGCGCACCGCCTTATGCAGTTGCGCGCGCAATTGCTGTTCATGACGGCGCAGCACTTCCGAGGCGGTTTTCACGAGCGTGTTGAACGCCGAAACGTCGAGCGGCTTCGGGTCCTTCTTGTTGCGGCCCATCGTCCAGGGTCCGACGAGCGCGGGCTCCGCTTCGCCGTCCTTGATCATTTCGACGGCCCAGCCTTCGTCGTCTTCATTCTTGATGATGCGCGCGGTCCAGCCGTTATCGCGCCACAGACGCTCTTCGTGCACGCTGTCGTCGAGCCCGGACGAATCTTCCGCGCGGGCATCGGCATTCGGATCGGCATCCGCATCGGACGAGGAAAGGGGCGTGTCGGTCATTACAGGTTCACTCACGTTCGCGAGGGGCGAAAAACATATCGAACCCGCGATTCTACCCGCCCCGCCCACGCCGCCCTCCCGACTCTGACGAACGGACAAGCCCTGCCGCGCCACGCGCCGACCGGAATAACGCATTCCGCCAGTTTGCGGCAATGTATAACCCGGATTTAAAAGCCCATAAAAAAACGCGACCCGAAGGCCGCGTGTAAAAATGAAAAAGACACCCTTGGTCATAGGGGTCTTTCACGATTATAAGTGGCCGGCTCTGACGATTTAACGTCACCACCGGAAGACTGCATTGCAAAAAACAGTGCGAATCTCCCGTCATGAAGTCGGTGCGCGGCGCGCTCCAGTCTGCCTGACAGGCCGTAAGCCGTCGCCGCCAGGCAACGTCAAGCGGCTTGACAAGCCCTCTGTCCATTAATTGCAAAGATTATTTTTCTTTTTCCGCCCTGTACTTAGGCGATCAATTCCCACTATCTCCAATTTGAGAATTAATTGTTGTAGTACGCGGAATTAAATATCCGCATAACGGCAATTACACTTCGTCACGAATCGCCAGTCAGCGCACTGGAATCCGATTGTCCATGCCCTATCCCGGAGTGATCCCTAGATGAAAAGAACCCTCATTGCCGCAGGTCTGGTCGGCACCTTCGCCGTCACCGCACACGCACAAAGCAGCGTCACGATATATGGCTCGCTCGACGCGGGCCTCGTCTACTCGAACAACCAGGGCGGCCACACCAACTGGCAGCAAGGCAGCAGCTCGCTGTCGAACACGTACTTCGGCCTGCGCGGCAGCGAAGACCTCGGCGGCGGTCTGCACGCGATCTTCACGTTGGAAAACGGCTTCAACCTGAACAACGGGCGGAACGCAGAGAACGGCACGATGTTCAATCGCCAGGCGTTCGTCGGCCTGAAAAGCGACCAGTTCGGCACGTTGACGCTCGGCCGTCAGTACGATTCGGTGAGCGACTATCTGGCGCCGCTGTCCGAAGCGGGCGCGGGCTTCGGCAACAATCTCGCGGCCCACCCGTTCGACAACGACAATCTCGCCAGCTCGTTCTCGATCAAGAATGCCGTGAAGTACACGAGCGCGAACTATGCGGGCCTGAAGTTCGGCGGCCTGTACGGCTTCAGCAATGCAGCCGGCGAATTCGCGAACAATCGCGCATGGAGCGCAGGCGCTTCGTACGATAACGGCCCGCTCAGCTTCGCAGCCGCCTATCTGCAACTGAACAACTCGGGCAGCGCGAACCTGAACGGCGCCGTGTCGCAAGGCGACGGCACCGCGGCAGTCGCGGCCGAACTGCAACGCACGTTTGGCGCGGGCATCAACTATACGTACGGCCCGGCCACCGCGGGCTTTGTCTATACGCATACGCAACTCGACGGCATCACCGGCGTGAACGTCGGCGGCGCGACGCTGCCGGGCATCGCGGGCACCAACCTGCATCTGGACAACTACGAAGTGAACGGCCGTTACTCGCTGACGCCGGCACTGAGCCTCGCGGCTTCGTACACGTTCACCGACGGCAAGATGACGGGCTCGAACGGCTCGGGCGATCCGAAGTGGCACACGGTCTCGCTGCAAGGCGACTACTCGCTGAGCCGCCGCACCGACGTATATGTCGAAGGCGTGTATCAGCATGCGTCGGGCGAACTCGGCAACTTCGGCACGAACGTCGCGTCGATCAACACGCTCGCGCCGTCGTCGACGGGCAATCAGGTTGCGGCGGCCGTCGGTCTGCGTCACCGCTTCTAATCAACGCCTCCAGGCAGCACAGCTTGCAGGTACCGCTTCCGGGCCGTGCGCCTCGCGGTGACTGCGGCTTCGCTTGCCATCTTCCACGCAGTACGCGCGGCGCGGGTTCATCCACCCGAGCCGCGCTTCGGCCCGCGCGCGATACGATCGCGCCGCGGGTTTTTTCATGGGCCTTACGATCCGCCGTCGTTGCGCTGAACACGCTCATGCGCGCATCGACAAACGAACGCGCATAGTGACGCTGCCCGCGTGCGGTGGGTATACTGCTCCGGCCACGATACACCGCCGCGCCGCCGTGACGGTGTATCGCGGCTTCGTCGCGAAGCATTGCATTGCGCGTCACCGCAGCGCGCTTCGCCCGCGCCTCATCTTCCCATGCACGACCGGGAACGCCGACGATCGGATCATGAAAAGACTTCTTCTGCTTGCCCCCGCTGTTGCCATCACCGCCACTCTCGCCGCCTGCGGCTCGTCGAGCGGTCCCGCGCGCGATGCGTCCGCGCCGCTCGTCTATGTGTCGTCGCCACGCACGGCTACATCCATCGCCACCTGCCTGCAGGATCGTCTGTCACGCGTGCGCACCTCGCAGGCGGGCGACTCCACCGAACTCGCGGTCGGCGCGGATTCGAACAACTCCTACTTCATTACGCTGACGCCGCTCAACGGCAATACTGTCATCAAGGTGATGCGTCCCGCGAATGCGCCGAACGATCCGCCCGAAGAGGAACTGCGCTTCGACATCGCGCGCTGCGCGACCTGAGGTTTGCATCGATCGCTCATGCCGTCAGCGTTATAAGCGGCGTGAACGCGAGGCCGATGCGCGAATTTTTATCTCGCGCATCGGCTATTTTTTTATGCGCTCATCTGCGAACATAGCCGCCCTATGTTTTTTGGCGCGGCGTTCGTGTCGCGAGTTTCGATGGCATCCAGCAAGGC
Source organism: Paraburkholderia sp. Cy-641 (assembly GCF_011752945.1). Taxonomy (NCBI): domain Bacteria; kingdom Pseudomonadati; phylum Pseudomonadota; class Betaproteobacteria; order Burkholderiales; family Burkholderiaceae; genus Paraburkholderia; species Paraburkholderia sp. Cy-641. The sequence continues at coordinate 93,540 of NZ_VWWM01000004.1, read as the reverse complement.
ACATCATGCAACCGGTTTTGCGGCGGGCGTCATCGCGGCGGCGATCGTCGCGCGCGGCAGCGGCGGCCTGCTTCATCCGGGCGTGCTGCTGAGTTTTATCGCCGGCGTGGCCGGCGGCACCGCGCCGGACTGGCTCGAAGTCGCATGGTGGTCGCGCGCGCGGCGTCTGTGGATCACGCATCGCACGCTCACGCATTGGGGCCTCGCATGGCTCGCGTTGCTCGTGCTGTCGTACCGCTCGCTCGGGCATTCGCTCTATGCCGCGCCGGCGTTCGGTTTCGCGTGTGGCGGGCTCATGCATCTGCTCGCCGACTGGCCGAATCCGCTCGGCGTACCGTGGATCGCCGGACGGCATTCGTTGAATCTATGGAATAGCGGGCACTGCGATCTGATCGTGGTGGCGGCGTCGTGGGCCGCGGCGTGGTTGATCGGCGATCATGTGCTGCTGCATGGCGCGCATGGGCTGCCGTGGCTGCGGCATTGGCGGGTGGGGTGAGCGGGTCGCTACAGGCCGCTCACGCGGGGCTCATGCGGAAGTCATGCCCCGTGCTGCACATGCGCACGCGCGCGATCGTGCATCGGCACTCGCCGTTCTTCGCACTCTGCACGGCACGCGCGCCGCGAGTCGCGCAAACTTCGCGCCCCACCGCGCGCACCCCACCTCGCACGCGTCACTGCCGCCCTTCGTCACCGCGCTCGCCTTCGCGCACCTTGCCTTGCGACACGCTGCTGCCCGGCGGCACGCTATGCGTCAGCCACACGTTGCCGCCGATCACCGAGCCGCGCCCGATCGTCACGCGTCCGAGGATCGTCGCGCCCGCGTAGATCACGACGTCGTCCTCGACGATCGGATGCCGCGCGTTGCCCTTGACCAGCGCGCCGCTCTCATCGGCGGCGAAGCTCTTCGCGCCGAGCGTCACCGCCTGATACACGCGCACGCGCTCGCCGATGATCGCGGTCTCGCCGATCACGACGCCCGTGCCGTGGTCGATAAAGAAGCTCGGCCCGATCGTCGCGCCCGGATGAATATCGATGCCGGTGGCCGAGTGCGCGATCTCGTTGATAAAGCGCGCGAGCAGCGGCACACCAAGCCGATGCAGCGCATGCGCGAGGCGGTGATGCGTCATCGCCCATACGCCCGGATAGCAGAGCAGGATCTCGGTGATGTGCTGTGCGGCGGGGTCACCGGTAAAAGCTGCCTGAATGTCGCTGACGAGCAGTGCACGAATGCCCGGTAATTGCGTTGCGAATTCGCGCGCCACGGCGAATGCGCGCTCCTGCAACTCGGCGTCCGGCGTCTCGCCGAACTCGGGCAGAAAGCGCAGCGCGCGGCGAATCTGCGCGGCAAGCAAACGCAAGGTGCTTTCGAGCGTATGGCCGACGTAGTAGTCGACGGTTTCGTCGGTCAGATCGGGCGCGCCGTAATGCGTGGGAAACAGCGCCGCGCGCAGGCCGGCCACGATATTGACGATCGCGTCGCGCGACGGCAGTTCGCGAATGCCGAGCGGATGCCGCGTGCGATGCAATTGTTCGCGCGAGGCGCGCAGGTCGGCGACGATCTGTTCGAGACCCCAGTTCTGGGTGGGCACGTTGGACATAAAGACAGCGCCGTGCGGCAAGCACGGTTCGAAGTGGTTATCCGCAAAGATTACCGCGTTTTAACGCGGCCCGCGCGATACGGCTTGCACAGCGCGGTCGCGCCATTCAGATCGTCATGCTGCTCGCGTCGATCCAGCGCACCGCCCAGTCGCGGGCATGCGCGATGGCGCCGGCTTCGTCGGGGAAGCGGAGTTCGATGGGAAAGAAACGGTTGGCGACCAGTTCGCCGTCGCTCGAGCGCGAGATCACCACATACGGTTGCCAGCTTCCGTCGCCCGTGCGTGCCGGTTCGCAATTCAACAGATAGCCGCGATGTGTAAATGCAGCATCGAAGTGCATGTGTCACCCGCCCATGACAGCCCCGTAACATGTATGTATTCAGTCGCGCGGCCATTTTGTTGTTAGTTATTTCCGGCCATGCTGGAACAGCCGGAACGCGGCGTCAGTGCCACCGTACACGGCACGCCGGAGTACGATCATACTCTGTAGAAAATAGGCGTTCATTAAAAAAATCGAAAAGAACCACGGACGCCATCGCCATTCGATCGCGCGAGACAACCTCCGGCGCATGAAAGTACAGGGCATGCGCATCGCGAGTTCAGCGCCGAGGCGCCGTGTCACCCGGAACGGCTTTTGCTGCTTTCCACCCTATCCTCTGCAGGAGAATGCACGATGAACAGCGCGATCACCAGGCCGGAAAACGCCGGCACGAAACCCGCTGTGAAGGACCCGAAATCGACGGATCTGCACAACGAGCGCACGCACGACAGCACCGTCGACACCGACGGCAAGAACCTCGAAGCCGCGCGCATCGCGGGCCACAGTCCGATCTCGCCGGACGAGATCATCACGAGCAATGCGACGCTCGCGAACAGCGTGCCCGAGGCGCTCGACGGCATGGCCGGCTTCGACAGCCGGCCCGGCGGCAATCATCTGCTGCTTGCGCTCGAACCGGGCTATGCGGTCATCGACAAGGGCATGACCGCACCGCAGGGCGCCTATTCGGCGGACCATCAATACGATGATCCACGCCCCGTCGGGCAACGTCAGGAGCGTGGCCGCATTCATTACGCGCTCAATCATTTGCGGCCCACGCGCGTGATCGAATTACACCGGCTGAAATAAGCGACGAGCCCGTATTGCAACACGGGCTCGCGTTTGAATTGCCGCGTTTATTCCGCTTAATCAATCAACAGGCAAGCACGCGGCGTTTCAATATCTCGCGCCCTGGCGTTTCGCGTGCGGAGGCGGCGCAGGTATCGCGTGGCCTATCCGTGGAGTATCCGTGGCATATCGACACGCGCCTCAGTGAATCTCCGGCTCGCCCGCGCGGCCCTCGCCGGTGGCACCGGCCGCGGGGTCCTGCGCGCCGCCGCGTTGCAGAAAATCGAAGTCGCAGCCGCGGTCGGCCTGCAACACATGGGTCTGATGCAGCGCGCCGTAGCCACGCGCGAAACGCGGCTCGGGCTTGACCCACGCGGCCTTGCGGCGCGCGAGTTCGTCGTCGGACACGAGCACGTCGAGCTTGCGCCGCGGCACGTCGAGTTCGATCAGATCGCCGCTCTGCACGAGCGCGAGCGGCCCGCCGACGAACGACTCCGGCGCCACGTGCAGCACGCACGCGCCATAGCTCGTGCCGCTCATGCGCGCGTCCGAAATACGCACCATGTCGCGCACGCCCTTTTGCAACAGCTTGCGCGGAATCGGCAACTGGCCCCACTCGGGCATGCCCGCGCCGACCGGTCCCGCATGCTGCAGCACGATCACACAGGTCTCGTCGATATCGAGCGCATCGTCGTCGATGCGCGCGGCCATGTCGTTGTAGTCGCTGAACACGACCGCGCGCCCGGTATGCGCGAGCAGATGCGGCTCGGCCGCGCCCGGCTTGATGACGGCGCCGTCGGGCGCGAGATTGCCGCGCAGCACCGCGAGACTGCTGTCCCGCAGCAGCGGATTGGCGCGGCGGCGAATCACGTCGTCGTTGAAAATGCGTGCGTCGGCGAGGTTCTCGCCGAGCGTGCGGCCGTTCACCGTTTTCTGCGAGCCATCGATCAGTTCGCCGAGTTCCGCAAGCAACGCGCGCAAACCGCCCGCATAGAAAAAGTCTTCCATCAGATAGGCGCCGGTCGGCCGGATATTCGCGAGCACCGGCGTGCGGCGCGCGATCTCGTCGAAGCGATCGAGCGTCAACCCGATACCCGCGCGCCGCGCCACCGCGATCATATGGACGACCGCATTGGTCGAGCCGGACAGCGCGACGCAGGTGGTCACCGCGTTATCGATCGAGCCGGCCGTGAGCAGGTCCGAGGGCTTCAGGTCCTCCCACACCATCTCGACGATGCGCATGCCAGTGTGCGCGGCCATTTGCGCGTGACGCGAATCGGGCGCCGGAATCGAGGCGAAGCCGGGCAGCGTGAAGCCGAGCGCTTCGGCCGAGCTCGTCATCGTCGATGCGGTGCCCATCGTCATGCAGTGGCCTGGCGAGCGCGCGATGCCGCCTTCGACGCCCTGCCAGTCCTCCGGCGTGATCGTGCCCGCGCGCAGCTCGGCCCAGTACTTCCAGGAGTCGGAGCCCGAGCCGAGCGTCACGCCGTTCCAGCTGCCGCGCAGCATCGGGCCGGCGGGAAGAAAGATCGCGGGCAGGTCCATCGAGATCGCGCCCATCAGCAGCGCGGGCGTGGTCTTGTCGCAGCCGCCCATCAGCACGACGCCGTCGACGGGATATGAGCGCAGCGTCTCCTCGGCTTCCATCGCGAGGAAGTTGCGGTACAGCATCGTGGTGGGCTTCTGGAACGGCTCGGAGAGCGTCTGCACCGGCAGCTCTATCGGAAAGCCGCCGGCCTGCCAGATGCCGCGCTTCACTTCCTCGACGCGCTGCCTGAAATGCGTATGGCACGCGTTGATCTCGCTCCACGTATTGAGAATCGCGATGACCGGTTTGCCCGCGTATTCGTCGCGGTTGTAGCCCATCTGCGCGGTGCGCGAGCGATGTCCGAACGAGCGCAGATCGTTCACGCCATACCAGCGATGGCTGCGCAACTCCTCGGGGGATTTTCTTTTCGTCAACGTCTGCTCCAGGATTTCGTCATGCCTCGGTGTCTCCGCCTTGGCGCCGCGCTTTCCGCGCTTTCCGCGCTTTCCGCGCTTTCCGCGCTTCCCTCTTTTGCCGCTCGTCCGCTACGCGCGAAACGCCTGCATCGGGCTCGCGAATTGCCGCGCGCTCAACCGCCGCGAACGCCCTGCGTATTCACATACAGCGAGTACAAGCCGTGGCTCGCCGCCATGAAGAGGCGATTGCGATGCCGCCCGCCGAAGCATACGTTCGCGCAGCGCTCCGGCAACGCGATATGGCCGAGCGGCTCGCCTTGCGCGGTGAACACGCGCACGCCGTCGAGTTCGTCGTTGCCCATGCCCCAGCCGCACCACAGGTTGCCGTGCACGTCGACGCGAAAACCATCGGGCGTACCCGGACCCGCGTCGATCAGCACGCGATTGTTCGACAGCGCCGCGCCCTTGCCGCTCGCGTCGACGTCGAACGCGCGGATCTTGCGCGGCTCGCCGCGCGATTCGACCACGTACAGCAGCGACTCGTCCGGCGAAAACGCGAGGCCGTTCGGGCCGAGCACGTCGTCGGCGACGACCGACACTTCGCCCGACTGGCCGTCGATCCGATACACGCACGCGGGCAACTCCGAGGCCTGCTTTTCGCCTTCGTAGAAGCTGTCGATGCCGAAGGTCGGATCGGTGAACCAGATCGAGCCGTCGGACTTCACGACCACGTCGTTCGGCGAATTGAGACGCTTGCCCTGATAGCGGTCGGCGAGCACGGTGATCGAGCCGTCGTATTCGGTACGCGTGACGCGCCGCGTCAGATGCTCGCAACTGACGAGACGCCCCTCGCGGTCGCGCGTATGGCCGTTCGCGTTATTCGACGATTGCCGGAACGTGCTGACGGCGCCGGTCGTTTCGTCCCAGCGCAGGATGCGGTCGTTGGGGATGTCGCTCCACAGCAGATAGCGGCCGTCGCCGAACCACACGGGCCCTTCCGACCAGCGCGCGCCCTGATACAGACACTCGACCGACGCCGCCGTGACAATCAGCGACTTGAAGCGCGGGTCGAACACGCGGATGGAAGCATCGGGATAGCGGCGGCTGTTGTCGGTCATGCGGATACCTGAGTGTGAGAAAGATTCGGGTGGGTGTGCGCGAATTCGCGCTCGCGCGCAAGCAGCATGTGCGCGGCCTGCGCGATCTTCGCATGATGCCCGGGCGGCGTCGAACTGAGCAGCGGCAGAAGCGGCCCCATGTTCGCGATGCCCGACAACGTGACCGCGTCGTGCAGCACGCGGATCAACGAGATTTCGTCGCGCAGCGTTTCGAGCGGCAGAAACGCGTCGTACAGAGGTTGCGCGGGGTCGCCGCCGTTGCTGCGTTCATTGCTTCGCTCGTTGCTTCGTTCGTTATTCCGCTCGCTGCTTCGCTCATGACGTCGCTCGTTGCTCCGTTCGTTGCCACACTCATGACGCGCCGCCTGTAGCAGCGCCATCACCATGCGCGGCGCGATGCAGCCGGAACCGGTGGTCCATGCGGCAAGGCCGAACTCGCGCAGATGCACGAGCGCCGGCCGCTCGCCCATGCCCGAGATGATCTTCGCGGCCGGCACGCTGCGCAGCAGCCTTTGCAGATAAGGATCGTGCGCGGGATCGTCGCGCACGATCGCGTATTTGATGGCGCACAGCGTACCGCGCTCGACGAGCCGCGCGAGCGCGTCGACGTCCACGTAGTTTTCGCTCTTGATGTAGACCGTGAGCGGCATGGCCGCCGTGTCCGCGATCCGCGCGAGTCCCGTCTCGACGCCCTCGGCGGTCGTGAAGCCGCCAGGCGGCAGCACCATTGCGGTCCGGTAGCGCGTTTGCGCGAGAATGCGCGCCTGATCGAGCATCTTGCCGTAGTCGGGGCCGATCGCCGGGATCACGCGCGTAGCGGGGCTCGCGGCATCGGCGAGCAGGTCCAGCAGCTCACGGTATTCGCTGACGGCGGTGTGATAGAGATTCGCGTTGCCGCCGTACAGCAGCGTACGCACACCGCCGGCCTCGATATGGCGGATCAGCGCGAGATTCTGTTCGGGGTCGAGCGTGTAGTCGGCGCGGCGCGCGAGCGGCGGCACGGCCATCACCGACGCGGCGAACTCGCTGTCATGGAGCGGAGCTTCGTTCATGATCGTTCACGCAGGCAGGCGGGACGGGGGATTCGACGGTAGCACCGGCATCGCGACGATGTCAAACAACCTGGTCCGCCGGAAGCAAGGCCGGTCTCCCGTCCGAGCCATGTCAACGGCAAGGTGCGAATTGTCCATTTCGTATGACAATAGCGCCTGCGCGACGCCTCGCGCGTCATCGCGGCTCTTTTTCGGGACAGCAGCAACCCTGCCGAATTAAGCCGCCTCCCGAATAAGCTGGATAATTGCGATTAATCAAAAGGAAGCCGCAATAATTTTGTCAATAACACGCATTAAATTTCTTTATTTTTCGTAATGAGCATTTTCAATAGACTATGAACCCGGCATGGTCTAAAAATTTAATACGCATGTTTTTTCGCGACACTACGGGCACTGTCCGTTCCATGGCTGTGGTTCCGTCGCGTCGAGAATTCACCTTTTAGTGTTAGATTATGTGGATAAAACAGGTGGACGCGGAATACCGGCCCGCCGTTAACCGCAAATAGGTTGTTTGCGAGCCTGAGAGAGTCAAAATTGACGCTACATTTTATCGAGCAAATGGCTCCGCTACTGGACGCCGCCGACGAGGCGGAATGGTTCGGCGCGATCGCGGGCCTTGCCGAGACGTGGGGCTTCGACAGGATTCTGATCGCCATGCTGCCGCGCCCCACCATGCGTCTGGAAGATGCCTACCTGCGCAGCACCTACGCGCCCGCGTGGCGGCAGACGTATGACGATACGGGAATGGTTCATATCGACCCGACGGTCGCGCATTGCCTGTCGCGCGTCGCGCCGCTGATCTGGACGCCGGACCTTTTCTCGACCACGGCGCAGCAGGCGCTTTACGAGGAAGCTCGCTCGTACGGCCTGCGCTCCGGTGTGTCGCTGCCGATTCATGGGCCGAACCAGGAAGCCGGCATGATGTGCTTCGTCAACGACAGCAATCCATCCGAGGAATTCCGGCGCGATCTCAACGCCGTGCTGCCGAACCTGGTGTTATTGCGCGATCTCGTGATCGACACGAGTCAGCGGCATCTGAATACGCATGCCCAGACGTTGCTGCCCAAGCTCACGCCGCGCGAGCGCGAATGCCTGAAATGGACCGCGCGCGGCAAATCCACCTGGGAGATATCCCACATCCTGAACTGTTCGGAAGCCGTGGTGAACTTCCACATGAAGAACATCAGGACGAAATTCGGTGTGAATTCGCGGCGCGCGGCGGCCGTGATTGCGGCGCAGCTCGGGCTTATTGACCCGGGTTGAGCAACGCGGCGGCGTCGCGGCTGTACATCACGCGTTCGGCGCGGCCGAGGTCGGCGTCGGACACCGTCTTCATGAAATACAGGCCCAGCAGAATCGACACCGGTGCCGGAATCTCCGCGCCCGACTCGAAGCGGCTGCCGCGCGACTGCGTGACGCCGAAACGAGCCCAGAAACGGCGCTGGCTTTCCTTTTTCTTCTTGCGATAGGCAATGATCAGCACGCGATCCACTGCCGAGGAAACGTCCGCCGAGCGCGGCTGGAGATGGGTTTGCGGTTGCCAGTGACTATCGAGGAGTTCCATTTTTGAGCCTTGTAGGTTGAGTGTGGATACGTGTCCGAATTCTGCGTGACCCGATAAGCATCCACACCTATCCAGGTAGGTAGGTGGCAGAACGACCCAAAATGCATAAGTTTTCCTGCGTACTGGTAACCCCCAACACGTTCAGGAGAACGTCATGCAGACAACGATCCGGATTGGAATGCGGCAGGAATTCGACAACGAGGTCATCAACGAGATGTACCGCCTGCGGGCCCGGGTATTTCACGGCCGGCTAGGCTGGGAAATCCCGACCATCGCCGGCATGGAGATCGACGGCTACGATGCGCTCGGGCCGCACTATATGCTGATTCAGGGAGAAAACGAACAGTTGCGCGGCTGTTGGCGCCTGATGCCGACGGAAGGGCCCAATATGCTGAAGGACACCTTCCCGCAGCTGCTGCACGGCGCGGCCGCGCCGGTCGGCCGGCATATATGGGAATTGAGCCGCTGGGCGATCGAAACCGGCGGCGAGGAACAGTCGTTCGGCTTCACGGACATGACGATCCGCGCGATCCAGGAAGTCATGCGCTTCGCGCAGCGCATGGGCATCTCACGTTACGTCACTGTGACAACCACACCGATCGAACGGATGTTGCGCCGCGCCGGCCTCGACATCAGCCGGCTCGGCGAGCCGATGCAGATCGGCGTCGAGCGCGCCGTGGCACTCAACGTTGCAGTGAGCGAAAAGACCCTTACCGCATTGTTCGGACCGGTCGCGGCGGCAGCCTGATCGCCGGCTGAAGCGAATTCGAGCGCGGCCCGGTTTATGGACACCGTTTGACGGTCACGGTTTGCAGCCCTGATCGCCGTCTGATCGACGGCTCCGACTCTCCGCCCGATTCCAAGCCCGACTCTCGATCCGACTCCAAGCCCGGTTTGTGGCACCGATTCGCAGCCTGACAACAACCCGGCTGTGGCTTGACCACCGCGACACCCAATCCGGCGGCATGCGCGCCGACTCAGGAACCGAACATCCGTTCGAGAGCGTTCTCGAGATGCGCGCGCATCGCCGCCTCGGCGGCAGCCGCGTCCCTGCGGCGAATCGCATCGAGCACGGCCATATGCTCGGCCTGCACGAGCCGCTGCCGCTCCACCGTTTTCACGAGCGACAGATTGCGCGACAGGTTCATGCTGAACACGATCTGCTCCTCGATAAACGACATGACCGTGATGAAAAACGGGTTCTTCGAGGCGCGCGCGACCGCCACATGAAACATGAAGTCGTCCTTCGCGCCGATCCCCTGGGCTTCGATGATGCGCTCCAGTTCGTCCCACGCCTGCTCGATCGCCGCGATGTCCTCGGCATCGGCCTTCAGCGCGGCCTGCGCGGCCGCGCCCGCCTCGGTCACGATGCGGAATTCGTAGCAGCGGCGGATATCGGACAGCGTTTCGAGCGGCGCGAAGCGGCGCACGTCCGGATCGGGCCGCCGCGCGACGGTCGTGCCCGAGCCATGCCGCGTCGTAATGATGCCGTCCGCCCGCAGCCGCGCCAGCGCCTCGCGCACCGTCGGCCGCGAGGTCGCGAAACGCTCGGCGAGCGCATGCTCGGTCGGCAATCTCTCGCCTTCCTTGTACTCGCCTTCGAGAATGCGATTGAGAATGTCGCCGTAAATCTGGTCGGGCAAGCCCCTGGTTTTACGATCGTTCATCAGCGGACTGGGCTACTTGTCTGAATATGGTCTGATTGTAAGGCCAACCCTGTGACGCCTTGAGAAAACTTATGCGCCCTGTATTTTCCCGGGGATCGCCCGCGCTTGCCGCCGCAACGCTCGTCGCACAGCGACTGAGCCGCAAAATTTGGCAAATGTTTGATTTACATCCTGGTCGAGTGCATCTTTTCCGGCAATCATCTAAGCTTCGTTGGTATAAAAGACCGAGGAGCCCGGCCGCTGCAACGTTTGTTGCACAGCGGTTGCGGCAAATGCATTTCTCAGAAGCGGAGTCGATATGTACACACGCATTCTCGTCGCGGTCGACGGCAGCAATACCTCGCGCCGTGCGTTCGAAGCAGCGCTCGATCTGGCCAAATCCAATGGCGCGGTTTTGCGGCCATTCTATGTCGTCGAAAACACGCCGATGTATTTCGAGGCGCCCGGCTACGATCCGTCCATTCTGCGCAACCGGCTGATCGAGGAAGGCCAGGAGCTTCGCGCGGAATTCTCGAAGGCCATGGCCGACCAGGGCGTGCGAGGCGAGCCGGCGGTTTCCGAGGCGTCATCGCTCGGCGATGTGTCGGATATCGTGCTGAAGGCCGCGGAAGAATTCGGCGCCGATCTGCTCGTGATGGGCACGCATGGCCGGCGCGGCTTCCAGCGGCTGATTCTCGGCAGCGTCGCCGAGCGCTGCGTGCGTCAGGCTACGCTGCCGGTGCTGCTGATTCCGTCCGCCGCGGGCACCGGGAAGGAATCCGCCTGAGTTGTTGCAGCATGCGCCGGGCACCGCATACAACGCGATGCCTGGCGGCAACCGGGCCGCCGTGTCCGCCGGCAGAGAACCCACCGGCGCAATCCCCGGCGGCTCATCGTCCCGCTCCGGCGTGAACGCGCAGGCTTCGCAGAATGCCTACCCAGCCCACGCGTCACTTTGCCACCCGGCCCGTGCAAAGACGGATGGGACAATCGATTCACCCTTACGCTTACCGCGCGCAGACCATGCCGACCTCTTCCGCTGCTAGCCGTTCCCTACCCCGCGCCACCGGCACGGCCGATCGCACCACCGGCGCGCCGCCCGCGCGCGGCAGCCGCCGGACCCCGGCCGCACGCACCGCCGCGCGCTGCTCGAGTTGCTCGATGCGGCAGCTCTGCATGCCGCAGGGCTTGTCGCCGGAAGAGCTGTCGAAGCTCGAAACGCTGATCTGCTCGGCGCGTTCCGTGCAGCGCGGCGAAGCGCTCTATCGCAGCGGCGACCACTTCGACAGCATCTACGCGGTGCGCTCGGGCTCGATGAAAACGGTGATGGTTCATCGCGACGGCCGCGAGCAGGTCACGGGCTTGCGCCTTGCCGGCGAAGCGCTCGGGCTCGACGGCATCAGCGCGGACGTGCATGCGTGCAGTGCCGTCGCGCTCGAAGACAGCAGCGTCTGCATCGTGCCGTACAGCGCGCTGAAGCTGCTGTGCCGCGAGATCAGTTCGATGCAGGAACGCATGCACAAGCTGCTCGGCGCGCAGATCGTCAGCGAGGCGGCGCAGATGATGGTGCTCGGCTCGCTGTCCGCCGACGAACGCGTCGCCGCGTTCCTGCTCGACGTATCGCAACGCAATGCGCAGCGCGGCTATTCGTGGGCCGAATTCAATCTGCGCATGACGCGCGAGGACATGGGAAGCTATCTCGGCATGACGCTCGAAACCGTCAGCCGCACCCTGTCAAGATTTCAAAAGCAAGGTCTCATCGACACGCAGGGCAAGCACATTCGCATCGTCGATATCGAAGGACTGCGGCAGGTTTGAGCCGTCTGTCGGCCCGCTCGTGAAAGGGCTTACGGGCCCGTATGCCGTCTTTTTCCAGCGGTATTCCTCGCAGCTTTTCGTGCGCTTTTCGTGCGCTTTTCGCGCACTTTTCGCGCACTTTTCGCGCACTTTTCACCTTGGCACGGGCCCTGCGAGCGGATAGAGTTTTTGGACCGTCCCCCGTGGCAAGCCGCTCGCGCGGGACAGGAGTGAGTGCCTTGCGCTAACTCTGCTCGACCGCCTTAGGAGACCCGGCGAATGAATCGCGACCCTGCTCCGCATCACCCGCTCGTGCAACGCCTGATCGACGCGCGTCGAATCACCAACGCCCTCTTTGCCGTCGTCAAACCCGAACACCTCTATGAGCGGCCGATCCGCGAACGTCATCGCATCGTGTTTTATATCGGCCACCTCGAAGCCTTCGATCGCAATCTGTTCGACCGGCGTCTGTTCGATCTGCCCGCGTTTGCGCCGGAACTCGACCAGCTTTTCGCATTCGGCATCGATCCGGTCGGCGGCGGCTATCCGACCGACGAGCCGGGCGACTGGCCCTCGCTCGATACGGTGCGCGAGTACGCGGTACGCGCGCGGCGGCAAATCGACAACGCGCTCGACAACCTCGGCGACGTGGCTCGCGGCGAGGCAGCAGAGCAGTTGCTCAACGTCGCGATCGAGCATCGTCTGATGCATGCCGAAACGCTCGCGTACATGTTCCATCAGTTGCCGCTCGCGCAGAAGAACACTGCATTGCGTGAGGCTGTGGCGACGCGTCCCGAGCGGCGCGGGGCGTTGTCGTCGATGGTGAGCGTGCCGGCCGGGACCGCCGTGCTCGGCATGACGCGCGAGGCCGGCCGCTTCGGCTGGGACAACGAGTTCGGCGCAAGACAGGTCGAGGTGCCCGCGTTCGAGGTCGACCGCCATATGGTGACGAACGGCGCGCTCCTCGGGTTCATCGAGGACGGCGGTTATCGCGAGCCGAAGTGGTGGTCGCCACGTGACTGGGCGTGGCGCGAAGCCGAGCGCATCGACCATCCGGCCGGCTGGTCGCAACGCGCGGCGCGAAGCGACCATGGCGAATGGACGCTGCGCACGATGTTCGACGAGGTGCCGCTGCCGCTCGATTGGCCCGTCTACGTGAGTCACGCCGAAGCGAGCGCCTATGCGCGCTGGGCCGGCAAGACGCTGCCGACCGAAGCGCAATGGCAGCGCGCCGCGCATGGCGCACCGCTGGCGGCATCGGGCAATTTCGACTTCCGCGGTTGGGACCCGCAACCCGTCGACGCGCATCCGGACAACGTCAGCGCGTTCGGCGTCGAAGGTCAGTTCGGCAATGGCTGGGAGTGGACCTCGACGTTATTCGACGCACTGCCCGGCTTCGAAGCGTTTCCGTTCTATCCCGGCTATTCGGCCAACTTCTTCGACGGACAGCATTACGTGCTCAAAGGCGGTTCGGCGCGTACCGCGGCATGCATGCTGCGGCCGGAATTCCGCAACTGGTTTCAGCCGCATTATCAGTATGTTTATGCGGGGTTCCGCTGTGTGAGGGCCTGACGGATTAAGCGATAGTTGACGCAGAAAATCGGCTATCGCTTTATTGATCTGCTGCAGGAATCCTGGACAGAAATGAGTGTTAGTGTTTCGGAGCAATTTTCCCCATGACACGGGAGGTTGGCGACGAAACGCAAACAGTACCCGGTGGAGCAGATCGTGGCGGCGCTCAAGCAGGCTGAGCTGGGCATGCCGGTGGCGGACCTGATCCGGCAGCTGGGGATATCCGAGCAGACGTATTAGCGATGAAAAAAGCAGTACGCGGGCCTGGAGTCGAACCAGGTCTGCGTACTCAGGCAGTTCCAGGACGAGAATGCGCGGCTCAAGAAGCTGGTTGCGGAACCCAGTCGAACAGACGCGCTTTACTGAAACCGCAGACGGCCGCCGCGCGATAGGGACGCCCGTCCCCGATGCGAGTGGCCATTGCGAGAACGCCCTGTTGGACGCGATCAGCCGAAAACCGCTCGCCGCCGGAAAGAGCTGCAATCATCTCCCCGGTCTGAGCGGCCACCCACATTTCGTCATCGGTCACTCGCTCAACCCCGATACTTGCACATGACAGGCCCAGACTGCCGCATCTGGCGCACACCCCGGGCACCTGCCGTCGCCACCATAGTCCAAGGCGACGCGCTGGCGGACTGCCACAGGTCGAACGAGCGAGCCGCATCGCATGCCGCGGGCATACGGTAACGACACTGACATCCCAAAGAATCGGGCGCAACGCCGCCGGATACGATCTCTCGCGCAAACATTCGGGACAATGACGCGGCCCATCGGCTGCCACCCAGCCAGGTCCAGCACTGACACGAGCGCCGCAAGCGAAAGGTAACGGACCGCGGACAGTCCTGTTACTCTCGCCAGAGCCGTTTCGAGCCTTTCCGTACGTCCGCGCGCAAACAGGGAAACGGCGGCACTACGATTCCACCAGGAAAAGTGCCTCCATCTCCGGAAATCGTATCCCGAGTGTGGCGACGGTTGACGAGATCATCGACGGCAACCGCATGTGCTTTGGCCAGCCGGCACAAATAGCTGACAACCCCTTCGCAATTCCACTGCCCCACGCACATTGGCGGAATCTGGCATAAGACCGATAAGTTATCCATAGCAATCACCAGGGGATTCTACCGTGCAGCTCAGCCCCCCAGGCGATTGCGTGGCCTCCAAAAGAGATTCTTGCTTCATTTTTTTACCATGAATCATCCCATCTCAGACGCAATAACATACTATTTGGCATACTATTTGGCTTAGGTTACATATCAATATAAAATAATAATGTCGAAAAATTCGACAATTATGTTCTCCGGATTTCTAAGGCATCCAAGGTGGATGATATTGAAGAGTGCTAGTCAGAGCCCAAAGAAGGAAGATAACAACGGGAAAATGCACTAGCAACTGCGTAAACGTAAAACCGATTACGTCTCTGGCGCGCAATCCTAAGACTCCTAGAAGCGGCAGCATCCAAAAAGGGTTGATGAGGTTGGGAAGCGCTTCAGCGGCGTTATAAACCGTGACTGCCCAACCCAGATGAACCTGCACAGCTTTTGCGGTCTCGATTACATAAGGGGCTTCGATTATCCATTTACCGCCACCTGAGGGGATGAAGAATCCCAATATTGCGGAGTGCAAGCCCATGACTGCTGAGAAGCTGGAGTGAGAAGAAATCGCAACAAAGAAGTGCGCAAGGTGCTCGGACAGTGGTACACCCGACGGGACGGCAGCCTTGGTGAGGATGAATGCTATTCCGCCGTAAAGCGGGAACTGGATAAGGACGCCTGCCGTAGATGGCACAGATTTCGCAATCGCATTAAGGAAGCGTTTGGGCCGCCAATTCAATAGCATCCCAAGCATCAAAAAGACAAAGTTGTAGGTGTTCAGGTTTGAGATCGCGAGTATAGGGTTTTTCGTAGTGAACTCGTGCCATATCCAGACTGCTCCAAGCAGGACAATCATGATTGTAATAACCGGCGAGTGGTCAAGCCGATCTCCAGGTCGAACCGGAGCGCTTAACCGCGTCTCCTGGTCACTAACGTCAACGCCCATATCCACTGCAGTGCGTACCCGATCACCTGTTGGTGCTGAAAAGTATGCGATTAGGACTGAAATTATCGTCAGAACAGCAACCACCAAGAACGACTGTGGAAGAAAAATTGTTTCGGAAAATGGAATAACGCCGGTGATAGCGAGCAGTCCCTTAGGAAGGCTTTCCGGATTCGCCTGTAATTGGGCCGCAGAAGAGCTTAGGCCCAGAGCCCATGTGGCTCCTAGGCCCAGGTAAGCAGCAGCACCCGCTGCCCGGTAATCCATGCGCAAATCTTCGCGCCTCGCGAGAACCCGAACCAATAGACCACTAAAGATCAGGCTGATTGCCCAGTTCAGGAGCGATGTGGAGATACTCACGAATGCGACAAATGCAACGGCAGAACGTGGCCCTCTCGGTAAACGAGCCAGTCGATTCATCACTTTCGCTGCCGGAGGAGAAACAGCGACTACGTATCCAGAGATAGCGCCGATGACCATTTGCATGGTGAAAGGAATTAACGTCCAGAAGCCATCACCGAACGCGCGCCCAACCGTTTTAACTGGCGCTCCAATCGCCATCGCTCCAACCGCAACAACAATAACTGCGATCGCAGCAAAGATATACGCATCCGGAAACCATCTTTCTGACCACCGAGTCATAGCCGCGGCGACCCCCTCTAGCGTTCCAACCGTGTTCTGCCGGCTATCCCCTGCTAATTCTCTGCCTGATATCTGCTCCATGACTGCCTCCGATCTCCAATTTGATAATCTGATTATGTGAAAACAGCTACGCCGCGCCCCTTAAGCCATTCTTCTGATTTTCTCTACAATGGCTAAGGGAAATAGATTGGAATCGTCCATACCATCCTGCTGACAATGATTGGTTCTCGCTAGGCTTCAATCTCAATTTTGCTAGCCGGTATAGCCTGACAGGCGAAACACATACCGTCCTCCTCTGGTCCATGCCCCCCCATGTGGTCAACTTTCCCCGACACAACACGAACCGCACAGCTTTCACATTGTCCAACTCGACACCCGCTGGGCATTGAGATTCCCAAGCTCTCTGCGAAAGATAGTAAGCTCCCCTTCTCCGAGGACCACTCAGCGCACACATTTGAGCGAGTAAATTGGACAGTGAAGTGCTGTGACGCATCCAGGTTAGGCTTGGAAGGCGACTTGAAAGCCTCCTTGAAGATGTCGAAGGAGGGAACGCCGCGATCGGTGAGTCCTGTAATAAACGCCTCCATCATCCGATCGGGACCACACAGATAAAATCTGGCTCGCCTTTGAATCAAGTCTTCGTCGACGTCTTTTGCTGTCAAATAACCCATAAGGTCATAATCAACGCCTGCCGTTTCTCCTTCTGGCTGGTTATAGCAATCAATCACCTTGAACTGCGACAAGCGCCCTTTTAGTTCGGCCACCCGCTCTCGGTAAGCGTGGGTGCGACTGTTCAGGTTTGCGTACAGGAGTAACGTCTCCGGCGCATCGGGGGAGTCCTTGACCGACTCGAGGTAGGAGATAAATGGTGTTATGCCTATTCCGCCGGCAACGAGCACAATCGGTTGCCTGCAGGTCAATGGCAACGTAAAGATGCCGCTTGGTGAGCGTACAGAGACGCGATCTCCAACTTTGAGAACGTTATGGATGTAGCTTGACATTGCCCCTTCAAAGGCTTGCCCGTTTCGAGCTGTTCCGCGTTGATGCCGCACGGAAATACTGTAGGTTTTCCGATCGGGTTCGACGGCCGGACCGACAAGAGAATACGCCCGGGTTGTTCCCTCTTCGCCAAGCGACGGAACGGACACGGTGATGTGTTGCCCTGGCAAATAGTCCGGCAAAGAACCGCCATCCACGGCTGCTAAAGTAACCGTCCGCACCCCACTTGCTTCTGCCTTGATTGAAGCCACATAAAAATCGCGAAATCCTTGCCACGCTCTTCGCATAACGTCATACGAAGGATCAAGATCGATATTGCAAGGAATACTTCGCAGTGGCGAGGAACCACTGATAGGGTCTCCGGCCGTGCCGTCCGCCAATTTGTTGAAGTTGCTGTTCCCAGGCCCTCGAACAGCCATTGCCTCCATGCCAATCTCGTCGCATGATTGCCACCAGCCATACTCGGCGACGATGACATCACGAGCTAACGCTTTAATCACACGCGCACGAAAACGAGCTGAACCATTAGTAGAATTTATTTTTACCCAATCTCCGTCTACGATTTTTCGCTCTTCAGCTAGTTCAACGCTTATCTCCACGACTGGATACGGTGCTCGCCGGCGAAGGCTAGCCAAGCTTCGATGTTGACTGTGGCAGTAGTATCCATTTTTGATTGAAGTAACGATCAATGGATAGTTCGCATTATTCTCTGGTGTCGGGTTTTTATTAGGAGGGACATACGTGGGCACTGCTGGATAGCCATGTCGCAACAGTTTTTCGGAATAGAGTTCAATGCGTTGAGTTTCCGTATCAAATCCGCGCAAACCGTTTTCCGTCGGAAAAGCGTACTTTCGCTCATTCTGAACCAACGGCCGTATAACACCTTCTGGTACTCCTCGGAGAGTACCGATGTCTAATCCGAGCGGAGCAAGCATATGATTCCAGCCTGCTTCGACATTGCCTTCATAAAATTCTTTTTCCAGCCCTATTCGTTTTGCAAGGTCGAAAACAATTTCGTAGTCTCCCCGACTCTCGCCTCTGGGAGAGACCATCCGCTGCCGAAGCTGGATTAACTCAACCGCTCTGTCATTGATCTCGAAGCCGAAACGCAACGCCTCTCGTTCCCACGGTGTGTTCACGGGAAGGAATATGTCGGCATACCGAGACGTTGGCGTTTCGAAAAGGTCACAGTGCACGTGGAACTCCAACGAACTCAACGCCTCGTGCGCCGAATCCGCATCAGCGTGCGAAGCGAGCATATTCGTTCCAAAAGCAAAAAGCCCTCTAACCGGGTAGGGCTCTCGGCAGATAATGGCTTTATAAACATCTCGAGCTGTTACCCAACCGTGCGCTGCAGGGCCAATAGGACGATCGCCCAAGCCGAGCGCTTTGGCCGCCTGCAACGGATCAAGCAAGGAGAAAGCATTTATCCTGTTATAAGGCTGCTGGGTGAGCACACGGTTCGACCCTCGCGTGTCGAAAGCTCCGGTCAACGCGTAAAGTGTGGCGATTGCTCGTTCGGTTTGAGTGGCGTTCGTATGCTGAGCCACGCCCGACCAGGAGTGGTATGCAATTCTTTTACCTGGTTTCAACATGCCCGCAACAGTTAGCAAAACAGCCGGCTCAACCCCGGTTATTTGCTCAACTGCGTCGGGCGTATAACTTTCCAGAGCGTCCCTGTAAATCTGAAAGGCCGGAACGCACTGGACGAAAATTGTCCGCCCCTTCGGATCGATTGTTCGTATTTCATACGCCCCTGTGATAGCGAGATCACCTGGCGATTGTTGAAGTTCAGAAGCGACCGGCACTCCGCGTCCCTTCAGAGCGTTCCATGCCATGTAACGATTTGAAGACGATCCCGGAGAAATGTCCCGTTCGCGAAGAAACATTCCGTTATCAGACCGGACGAGCAAGGGACCGTTCGTCCATTTTTTTACGAACTCGTAGTCCACATTGCCAATCTCAATCATTCGGCGGGCTATGCCGAGCGCAAGAGCGCCGTCTGTACCCGGGCGCACGCGCATCCATGCATTCGCCTCTTTCGCTAATTCCGTCGGGCGTGGATCTACAACGACTAGCGAAGCACCAGCGCGCCGTCCACGTCCTATCGCATCGGCCTGAGCAAGCCATGTGTTGGTCGGATTCGTCCCCCAAATGACAATAACATCAGCATACTGATAATCTGCAGTGGGAAGTCCGCATCCAAATGTAAAAGCATGCGCAAAGTCTTTGTGCCAGTTGCATATTTCCGTTGCGTAGCAGATGTTCGGACTTCCATAAGACCAGATGAATCGCTCCACCCAGTCAATGCTGTCGCTCATTGGCGTACCGCTAGGCGTGCTTACACCGAACACCATTGACTCCGGTCCACTCTCCCGCTTGAACTGGAGAAGTTTTCCGGCAATCTCTGTCAGAGCTTGTTCCCAGGTGATTCGCATCCAACCTGGATCGCTCGACCCTTTGGGCGTTGTGCGCCGCATCGGATAAAGCTTTCGATTAGGGCTATGCACGAGTTCAGGTGCTGCCTTTCCCTTCATGCACATTGCGGAGCCGGTCGGATGGTCCGGGTCCGGACGAACCTTTACCAGCACATCGTTCTTCACGGTGTTTATCGTGCCGCATCGCGATCTGCACAGCGTGCAATATCCTTTTTTTTCCTCTACTTCCATCTTGCCCTTCCTTCGCTATTTCGAAGAAATCCTATCTAGTCACAATTTGATCGCCAAATTCATATTTCTAATCTCCTGATATCGTTTTTTTCAATACCGTTTGTTGTATTCTTCTGTGACACCGGTCGTCGGCCTCATTGGGTTCGCACCAGGATCATTGGAGGTTGCACCTTGAGCACTCATATCACCCTTAGACAGATCGAGTACTTCATCTCCGTCGCCGACACGGGTCAGATCTCGATATCTTCCAGCCTATGCAATGTGTCGCAGTCGTCCATGACAATCGCGCTCCAAAAATTGGAGGAGAGCCTGGGAGTAGAGCTTCTTTTAAGACATGCAAAAGGCGTACGGCTAAGCGACGCCGGAGAGAGATTTCTCCGCCATGTGCAACAAGCCAGCCGCTCGGTTGAAGATGCCGTGTCAGCTGCGCAGGAAGTTCCAGTGCAGATATCTGGCCGCGTCAAGGTTGGGATGACGGATACGATCTCCGCATATCTCCTACCGTCGCTCGTCACATCGCTTCGTCAGCGGTTTTCAGACCTGGATATCGAGGTTGTCGAGCGATCACGCGAAGATATCGAAGAGGCTCTCATACACGATAAATTGGAATTGGCGCTGCTGTTAGTATCGAACGTCGCGCCAGCCGACGAACTAACCTTTGAGGTCGTTCTCCGCTCGCCGAGACGCCTTTGGACAGCACCCGACCACCCGCTGCAGGCAGCCGAGCGCGTCACACTTGAGGACGTTGCAAAAGAAAGATTTCTGCTGCTCGACATGGATGGGCATATAGCAACGGTCAACAGGTACTGGGGACATTACGGACTTGCTCCACAAGTCCACATACAAAGCCGTTCAATCGAGGCGGTTCGCAGCCTGGTTGCTGTGAATCACGGGGTCACGATTCTCTCTGACCTGGTGTATAGACCGTGGTCGCTAGAGGGACGTCGCATAAGCCGCCGCGACATTAGCGCTGAGTTGCCGACGATGGATATTGGCGCTGTTTGGCGGAAGGGTCACTCATTAAGCCCTCAGGCTCGGGCATTTCGCCACCTGCTCCGGTCCTGGAAACCTCTGTTCAAGGTTTAAACGTGCTGTTCTCTGGCCTAGATGGCGCGCCTATGCGATCAGCAGGCCGCATTTCAGCGTGACACGACCACCGGAGCGGTACAACAATGAGCACGAACATCAGGGGCGATAGTGCTACGTCAAGACGCCTTGGCGTACCTTCCTCGACTCACTCGAACTCGCCAGGGGGAAACCGATTCCTCACTGAATCGCATTCCTTACTTCGCTTCTCCGACTACCTGTCAGGTCCGGTCCAGGCTAATACATGTCATCCGACGACAATCACGGGAGCACCGCGCAGCGCAACCGGGTGCTCCCTTACCACGAGTTACGCTACAACCGCAGCGCGCACACGTTCGACGATCTGATTGTCCCTGCCCTGCACCAGCGGCATCACGACGAAGCCGAATTCGATCTCCCTGTAGTTATCGTTCTTCAAACCTAGTTCCGTCCCGCCCTGCTTTTCGGTAACGGGAGGAATCAGTTCCTCGCGCGGCGCGTAAGCAAAATCATTCCAGATCAGGGGATCACCTTCGATGTTGAACTGAGTGGTCAACTTGCGATAGCTGTCCGAAGTGGCAAAGAAATGCAGGTGCGCAGGGCGATTTCCGTGGCGACCCAATGCGCCCAGCAGCCTCAATGTGAGGATGCAACGTCGGCGTGGACTGGAGCACGCCAGGTGAAGCCAATGATGACGCCGAGTACGCAGAGCGCGGCGATATACCAGGCGGGCGCCATGAGGATGCCCTGCCGACCCACCATGTACGAGGCGACTGCCGGTGCGGTGCCGCCGAAGATCGCGTAGGCTGTGTTGTACGACAGTGCAAAACCCGTGAAGCGGACCTCGGGCGGGAAGCTTTTCACAATAATGTACGGCCCGAGCGTAATGGTACCGATCAGGAAGCCGCCGGCGATATAGAGCGGCCAAACCGCGCTACTGCCGGAAGTCAGCGCGAAGTAGAAGGCGCCCGTCACAACGAGCATTGTAATGCTGCCCAGCGCGTACGCCTTGCCGCCGCCAATCCTGTCCGCGACCCAGCCTGCGATCGTGCTGCCTATGATCAGTCCCAGAATCGACCACGAGTTGTTGGCGAATACCGCTTTCGCTTCATAGTGGAACTGCGACTGCAGGAAGGTCGGTGTGTACAGAAAATACAGCACGAAGATGCCGGAGAAGACCCATGTGGCCAGCAGCGATACAACGATCGCACCACGATGATGTTTGAGCACGACCGACAGCGGCAAACGCGAGTCAGCGGCACGTTTGGCGCGCAGCGCTTCGAAGACGGGCGTTTCGTGCAGGTAGCGACGCAGGTAGACGGAGATCAACCCAAAGACGCCGCCCGCGATGAACGGCATGCGCCACCCCCAACTCCTCAGGCTCTCCGCATCGAGATTGCCCATCAGATATTTGGCGCTCAACGCACCCAGCAGGATGCCAGTGCAAAGACCCGACATCAGCAGGCCACACGCGAGACCCACGCGGTCACGGCGCACGTGTTCCGAGCAGAAGATCCAGGCACCCGGAACTTCCCCACCAACGGAGAGGCCCTGAAGGACGCGGCACAGCAGAAACAGCAGTGGCGCGGCCATGCCGAACATCGTATAGCTGGGCAGCAGGCCAATCAGCAACGTGGGAAATGCCATCAGGAACAGGCTGAGTGCAAACATTTTCTTGCGGCCGATCCGGTCGCCGAAGTGGGCGAAGAAGATGCCCCCGATCGGACGAACGAGGTAGCCGGCGGCGAAAATACAGAACACCTCGAGTTGGGCAAGCCATTCCGGTGTGTACGGCGGAAAGAACACGGTAGCGAGTAGCTTCGTGAAGAATACGGCGACGATGAAGTCGTAGTATTCGAGTGCGCCGCCGAGGGAAGCGAGCCCTAGCGTCTTGATGTCGCGCCAGGACATCGACTGCCCGCCCAGGGCAGCCTCATTCGGTCGTACAGGGGTAGTACTCATTCGTTGCCTCCAAACACATGAAAGTTGACGCCTGGCAAAACTGCCACCCCTATTGATCAGCACACTGATAAATAGAGTATAGGACTAGCCCACTAACGAATCCTCGGGTCGAAATGCCTGCGTGACGCTTCTCTTATGTTGACTCTTAAAACCAAGGGAATCTCAGCCGTTAGCAACGGCCCGCCAACTTGGCTGTAAAATAATCAGCATACTGACAGATAGGTTTGTATCCCGAAAAAAAAACGAATGCAACAGGAGTTCCCCCAGGCCGTCCCGTCAAGGACTGCAGACGGCGTGTCTGCAACCCAGGCGCGCACTACGCAGCCTGCCATGACGCAAGCGCCACCGACTGCCACCGCCAGACAACAGTTACACTTGTCCTGAATGACAGGACTCTTTGAAAAGGATGAATATGGGTACAGTTACGGAGAAAAAGACTGCCGCCGCGGATTCGGCGATTGAGACCGGTCACCTCTGGCAGCGTCCGGGCTTCCTGATCCGGCGCCTCAATCAGATCCACGTCGCACTGTTCTTTGAAAGCTGCAAAGACTTCGCGATTACGCCGGTTCAGTACGGCTTGCTCACAACGCTGAGCGAGCGTCCTGGGCTCGACCAGACCTCACTCTGCGCCGAAGTCGGCGTCGACCGCACGACGATGGCCGACGTTCTCCGGCGCCTGGAAGAACGGGGACTCGTCAAGCGCGAGCCTAGTCCCGCTGATGGACGCCAGAAAATCGCCAATATCAGCAGCAAGGGACAGCGCGTCATGAATGACATGTATGAGAGCATGCGCGAAGCTCAGGTCCGATTTCTGGCTCCTTTGGACGCCAAGGAGCGCATTGAATTCATCCGGATGATGATGCAGCTGGTCGAAGGCAACAACCAGTATGGCCGCACATTACTCAAACACTTCGACTGAAAATGTGGCGTCTTGGGACGCCATATTTCCGCTCTCAAAACCGATGCAATATCCCGACTCGCGTCAACAGTTGCCTGTCGTTGCTCGACGCACTCGACACTGCCATGATCCATGCCTGCGGGTCGTTGTCGCCACTCACCTTCTGATACACGGCTTCTGTATAAAGTACCGTGCGCGTGGACAATGCATATCGAACGCCCACTGAGAACTGGTTAGCCTTGTCGCTGGCAAGCACGGCATTGCCTTTCATCAATTCGTAGTCTCCACCAAATGAAAGTGCCGACGTAATCTGGTAGTGCGCACCGATCTGATATACGTTGATGGTTGCGTTGTTGGCTGTGTTTTTTGTGTTCGTGTACAAGACGTTAAGCGCGGCCAGACCGAATTTGTATTCGGCGCCGGCCCCGAAATTTCGTATCCCTGCCATGCCGTTCGCAAGCTGCGCATACCGTTGGTACGTATACGCCACACCCGCGGAAAAAGGCCCATTGGCATAGTTAGCGCCGAAACTCTTACCGTCGTTCTGCGCGATCGCGCCAGGCACACCGCCAAAGCTGTAAAGCATGCCGGCTGAGAATCCATAGTACGTTGGCGTCGTGTATTTCACCGAGTTGGAAATGGCGGTGCCCGACATGCGGTCGAAATTCGCGTTCCCTGAGGAATTTCCCGGAATGCCAAGGCCCGAAAATGGTCCCTCCCGAAAACCGTACAATCCCGCGATGTAGATCGAATTGTCAAAGCGCAGCAACGAGTCAATCATGAAGTCGTACTGTTCTCCAAAAGTCAGTTTCCCGTACTGATCGCTCGACAGACCCACATAAGCGTTACGGCCCAAAAGTCCGCCGCCGTTCGTTGGAAAAATTGCGCCGGTTCCGAGATTGAACTGGTCGATCAATTCAAATATTGCCTTGTTACCGCCGCCGAGATCTTCCGTGCCGCGCAGGCCCCACAGGTTCGGCATCGCGATGCCGTTATCCATCGTGTAGTTATGGCCGCCCTTCTGATTAGTGACTATTGTGACCCCCGCATCGAGCGCACCCCAGAGTTGCACGGAAGATTGTGCGCGCGCCGGAATGGCGGCCGCAAGAGTACACGCTGCTGCAGCAACGGCCCATGAATTTCTCATCGCCAAACCTTATATGCAAGATTGTACGAAGATCTCCGTTACCCAAATGAACAGGATAAATCTTCTCTATTTATTAAAATATAAATTACTTAGAAATGTCCCGGCGAAAAGTTTCTGGAACGAAAAGCACACCGACTATTAGAGAGAGCACCGCAATCACAATCGGATACCACAGGCCAAAGTAGACGTTTCCGTTCGCTACGGCCATGGCCGAAACAACGAACGGCAACATCCCGCCGAACCAGCCCGATCCTAGATGGAACGGAAGTGACAGCGAGGTGTAGCGGATTCGTGCGGGGAACAATTCAACCATGAATGCCGCCATCGGACCGTAGACCATCGCGAGATACACAATCAGCAGCCACATAAGGAAGATGACCATGGGCGTATTGATCTGCGCCGGGTCCGCATGCTGCACCCACCCAGCGGCCAGCAGCGCATTCTCCAGCTCGTGCCGATCGCTGCCGTGCACGGTGACGTCGCCAATAGTGGTATCCGCCGACTGCCCTGGTTGCAATGGCATCTGCTGGTATGAAACGCCCGATGCACTCAGGAACGAACGAATGCGGTCGCAATCCGTTTTCGGTGCGGCAAACAACGAAAAGTGGCAGTCATCTGCGTGAACGATGACAGGTGAGTTTTTCTGGAACGCCTCCAATTTCGGATTCGCGTAGTGGGTCAACGCGTGAAAGATTGACTGCGTCGTTACGGCGAGCAGCAGGCAGGCTGCCATCATGATCCACTTACGGCCAATGCGGTCGGAGAGCCAGCCGAAGATCAGGTAGAACGGAAAAACGCACACCAAGGCGATGGCCAGATAGAGATTCACCGTGTTGGGAGCGACCTTCAGCGTGTTCTGCAGAAAGTACATCGAGTAAAAATGACCAGTCCCAAACACGACGCCGACGCCGGAGGCGGTACTGAACAGCATGATGAGCACGTACTTGAGATTTTCCCAGCTGCCGAAGCTCTCGCTGATCGGAGATTTCGACAGTTTTCCCGCATGCTTCATACTCTGGAATGTCGGCGACTCGGCTAACTTCGTTCGAAGGTAAACGGAGATCACCAGTAGCACGAGCGAAACCAGGAACGGCACCCGCCAGCCCCACTCCTGAAACGATGTACTGTCCATGGCGGACCGGCACGCGCTGACAACTGCAATGGATGCCAGCAAACCCAGTGTGGCAGTCGTTTGCAGCGAACTGGTATACAAACCCCGACTCCTGGCTGGGGAATGTTCAGCCAGATAGGTAGCCGCCCCACCCGTTTCACCGCCCAGCGCAAAACCCTGCAACAGCCGCAGGCATACGAGCAACAGCGGCGCCAACATCCCGATCCTTGCGAACGAAGGAAGCAGTCCCACACCCACTGTAGCGACACCCATCAGGACAATGGTCGCCATGAAAGTATATTTTCGACCGATCCTGTCGCCGAGCCGGCCGAAGAACAGCGCGCCGAGTGGCCGCACGAGGAAGCCGGCACCGAATGTCGCGAGACTGGCCAGAAAGGCCGTGGTCTCATTTCCACTGGGAAAGAAGAGCGTACTGAACGTTCCCGCCAGGGCGGCGTAGATATAGAAGTCGTACCATTCGAGTAACGCCCCAAATGAGGACGCGATGATAAGCGTAAATTCGCGACGCGTGACAGCGTGCCGCGACGGCTTCGACGTCGAGATATCCATTCCCACTCCTGGTTGCACGGCTTTCTCCGCAGATATATTTAGTTATACGTAATTATTTAAGGATGATCTGGCATAACCAGACCAGTATTGATGCACGCTTCGATTCGAAAAGCGCTAGCGATCGGCGCCGGGCGCGCCTTATCTGACGCGCCCTTCTGCTTCGGCCCCGGCTACAAATTTCCAAGGACTCTGAGTGCTTCGTCCCGGGTCATGACAGCGGCGTACTT
Source organism: Paraburkholderia sp. Cy-641 (assembly GCF_011752945.1). NCBI lineage: Bacteria > Pseudomonadati > Pseudomonadota > Betaproteobacteria > Burkholderiales > Burkholderiaceae > Paraburkholderia > Paraburkholderia sp. Cy-641. Next base: position 66,820 of record NZ_VWWM01000004.1, on the reverse strand, counting down.
CTGTGCCATATCAAAGAGGTTGGCCTCGTGCGGAGCGATGGCACGGTCGCCTACGCAATCTGAGAGCACGAACGGACGGAAGCCGTACTGCATCGCGTCCACTACGCTCGAGCGCACGCAGCCGCTCGTCACCGCACCGGCGACCGCCAGCGTCTGTACACCGCGCTGTGTGAGCCACGCAGCCAGTGATGTGCCGAAGAACGCCGACGGCACCGTCTTGCGCACCACCAGTTCACCCTCACGCGGCGTGAGTTGCGACACGATGGCGCTGTTGTGCGTGTGCTCCTTCAGTGTGAGCAGACCCGGCACCTTCAGCGTAAAGATGTTTTCGTCCGCATCGTCGTCAGCGAATACGATACGCGTATGGGCGACGGGCCAGCCGCGCTCGCGCGCATGCGCCAGCAACGCAACGGTGCGCTCGATAGCTGGCGCGATGTTGCCTCCGCCAAACACTTCGGGGTCGGCAAAGCCGTTGACAAAATCGACGATAAGGAGGCCCACCGGCGCCTTCGGTTCAAGCGTCGAGCCGAAGCTCTGGCGCTGGTATGTATCAAGTTCATTGGACATGCTGATTCCTCACTTATCCAGCACCTTGCCATTGCGCACCACTGCTTCACCATCGAGGAACACATCGCAGTGGCGCAGCGGAATGTCGATGTGGCAGGTAGTTGTGCGCTTGCCACCCGCTTCGTTGTTCGGTCCGAGCGAGAACAGGAAGTTGCCCTCGAAGGCGCGCGCATCCATACCGATGGTTGCCTCCCGGTCATACAGCCCCAACGTTGACCAGTGCGCGCGTGGCTGCAGCCCCCAACCGATGTGCGAGATGGCATACGCCTCGGGGTCCTTGAAGGTACCCATGTACTCCTTGAGCAGATCCGCGTCCATGCCGCCTTCAATGCGCGTAGCAAAGCCGTTCTCGACAGTGAGCTCGATCCGGTCCTGCACATAGCATTTTTGCGGCAGCAGGATGTCGCCGCGGTCGATCACAATGCGCCCGTAGGCTCGCCCTTCGTCGGGAAATGTCAGTGCAAAGCCGCTGGGCCAGTGATCCCACCGGCCCGGCGTGTCGACAAAGCCGTACTCCGCGATCGCCTCGAATTCGCCTATCGGACAGTGGAAATCCGTTCCGGCGGCCGACACGATGCGCATCTCTTTGGACCGATTGATGTGGGCCTGGGCAGCCAGCACGCGCTCGCGGTCGGCCAGACTTGGCACTAGCCGTGTCAGCACTTCAGGCGGCTCGACCGCGAGCAGAATCCTGGTGCCGGTCTTCAGAATGTCGAGCTGCTCCGGCGAGAACAGCAGCGTCATCAGGTCCAGGACCAGGTCGCTCGCCTTGAGCGCGGCTATCGCCGCGGGGTTGCCCGTGAGCGGTGTCGTGCCAAGGTAGGCAAGCGAGTCGCGGCTCAGCGCCTTTTCGCCATTCACCGGCGGCAGGTCCAACCGGTTGACGATCGCACCCATCGACTGCGTCGCGATCAACGCGGTCGAGAGCGTTTGCGGATGGGTAGCCGCGCTCGTCAGAATCGTGACAGTCTGGCCCGCTTCAAGGCGCGAGAGTGTCAATACCTGCTTCCACGCCTCAACCATCTGGTAGTCGCTGACTGGCATCGAGTTCTCCTTAAAAAGGGGCGTCAAGCCCGAACGGTGGCCAGACTCGGCAGAGGCGTGCCCAAAAAATCACCGAACGCACGATAGAAACCGGGCTCGTCGTCCCACGGAATCATGTGGCCGGCGTCGGACACGTGCGAGTGCTCGAGTTGCGGTACCAACGTACGGATCTCTTCGACGTCTTCGGGGCGGACCACGTCGCCACGCCCAGCCGTCATCAGCAGGACGGGTATGCCGATGTGCGGCAGGTCCCCATGCACGTCGTCGGTATGGAAACCCTCAAAGCTCGCGATCACGGCGCGTTCGTCACACGTGTGCAGCCACTCGGCGCGCAGTTGGCGCTGCTCATCGGTCCAGGTAGGACAGAACGCACGCATACCCTCAGCGTCTGTGCCTTCGCGCGCCAGGCGCATCGAATCGACGTACCAGGGCAACTGCGATGGATACGAGCGACGGGCCGGTCCGGATACGGGCGGGTCGAGCATGACCAGTCGCACAAGACCGTGCGGCTGCGTGCGCGCGGCGCGTGCGCCAATGCGGCCGCCCATCGAGTGGCCCACTACGCTGTAGCGTGTCAGCCCCAGCGCCTGAGCGAACGCGACCAGGTCCGCAGCCTGCGCATCCAGGCTGTAGTCCAGTGAGTCCGATGCCGAAGACAAACCCCGGCCGCGGACATCGAGCACATAAGTGTCGAACGTCGTGCCGAAATGCTCGCCGACGAAACCCCACGTTACAGCCGGGCTGGTGATGCCCGGCACGATGATGACGGGATCCCGACCGGCGCGTGCACCGGTCGCACCGCCGTAGCGCAGGTAGTGCTGGCGGATTCCGTTCGCGTGAACGTTGCCGCCGTAGAGAAATGTGGATGTTTTGCTCATGCCCGTCTCGGAGTCGTTAAGCGTCAGCACGTCAGTAGGCACCAGAGAGCAACGCGCCGGCACCCGGCACTACGGCTTCCAGACCGAGCTGTTTGAGCATGGCGTAGGTCGTCGCAATCGAGGCGGTGATGACGGGCTTGCCCGTCATCGCTTCGACCTTGGCTACGGCCGGCAGCGAGGGCATCTGCACGCATGCCGAGAGCACGATCGCATCGGCGTGCGTTGTGTCCATCCGGGAAACGATGCCCGGCAGCAGACCGGGGTCGTGACGGCCGACCTCGAGGTTGTCGGGAATCTCGAGGGCACGGTAATCGAGCACCTCGTAACCTTCATTACGGATGTAGTCGACCACCAGCTCGGTGAGTGGCTTCATATACGGAGCCACCACCACAATACGCTTTGCGCCGATCACCTTTAGCGCATCAACGAGTGCGCCAGCGCTAGTGATGACCGGTGCCGCCCCACCATTCTCGACCGTACGCTCATGCAGTCGTTTCTGCGACACGCGGTGGTAACCGTGGCCCATCGCCATGATCGCAACCAGACACGCATAGCCAAGCACGTCCACGCGCGCGTCGCTGAGTTCCAGCGCACAGCGGTCCGACTCCGCGTCCATGGCGGCCAGCTCCTCCTTCACCACTTTCTTCATGCGCATGCGGCTGGAGTGGAACGTGAAACGCTCGGCACGGATCGTCTGGCGCGCGAGAAACATCGACGGAATCTCTGTCTCCATCGTCGTGTTCGAACTCGGCACAATCTGACCAATTCGGTATTGATTCGTCATTGCGACTCCTGGATAAATTTAACCTGATGTTTTCGCTGCTCGCGGTTAAAAAACCAGCGTCACAGCTTGAAGATACGTTCGGCATTGCCGTGGCAAACGAGATTTCTGACTTTCTCGTCGAGTGGCGCCTGCTCAATGAAATCGGCAGCAATCGCCGTGGATTCGTACGGGTAGTCCACCGAAAACATCACGGCCTCCGGGCCCATTTCCCCAATTGCACCAAGCAGAGATGGAGCCGAGCAAACACCGGAAGTGGTAATCAGGATGTTTGTTCCGATGTACTCGGAAGGCGCGCGTTCGAGACGAATACCGTGCGAGTAAACAGCGAAACGGCTATCAAACCTCCAGCGCAGGTAGGGCAAGCCCTCACCCATGTGGCCCAGAATGACTTTCAGTCTGGGGAATCGGTCGAAGACACCGCCGAAGAGAAGGCGCAATGCATGGCTGCTGGTTTCAACACCCCACCCCCACACGGCACCCGCCAGTTCCGGATGGCCGTCGAATACCTTTGGCGCCACATACGCATCGGCAGGATGCAGATACAGAGGCACATCGAGTTCCTGCATCCGCTCCCAGAAAGGGTCGTAAGCACGGCCATCGTAGTACGTTCCCAGCGTGTGCCCATTCACCAGCGCGCCCTTAAAACCAAATTCCCGAACCGTGCGGGTCAACTCGTCAACGGCGCCATGAGGTGTGTGCATCGGCAGCGTGGCAAACCCGCCAAACCGCGTCGGATGCCGCGCAATCTGTTGTGCCAGAAAGTCATTGCTTTGCCTGGCGCGAGCAACTGCCAGGGCCGGGTCAGTCTCGCCCTGCACACTCGGCCCACTCTGGGACAAGATGGTGTAATCGATCCCGGCGCGGTCCATCTCGACGATCCGCTGCTCGTCGAAATCCGCAAGCCGGGCCGCAAGATCGGCGAGCACGTCCGGCTCGATGTGCTGCGTGAAGCTTTTTGAGTAGCCCTGGAAGTCAGGCGTTGAAAAGTGCTCTTCCAGGGCAATCTTCCGAATCCGTTTAGTCACGACAAACTCCCATTTTTTAATCAGCATGCTGACAATAAAGGGGCGAGACGGCGTGCTTGACACGCTACGCCCCCGATCTTCCGCTATCGTTGTGACAGCATTTATTCGCCTCGGCCAAAGAGCCGTTTCATACGACCCCACAGGACACTCCACACCAGACTGCCGACGTTGAATCGGGTCTGCAACGTTGCGGAGTCCGGCACGTCTGCGCCGCCCAACTGCGCGGTAATTCGCATACCGAAGTCAGCAATCATCCGTCGCACAAAATCTTTAACAAGCCCGGAACGGGAAAATTGCGCGAGCGGTCCTTGCAGCATGTATTCGAGCGTGACCGCCACTCGTGTCTGCGTCCCGTTCGCTTCATCACTCAACGCGTAAGTCACGTCGCCGTTCGCCTTCGAGCGGCTGATGTTGTCCTGGCCGGCTCCACGCATCACGGCCCGATGCGTCGCGTCATCACGTTCAAGGCGTGCAGCACCGGCAAAATTCGCCGACATCGGCCCAAATTTGATGGCGATCTTGCCTTTCACTTTTTCAGCATCGTGCTCGATCAGTTCCGCCCCTGGCAGACAGCCGGTGACGGAGGGAAGGTCTCCCATAAAACCCCAGACCCGCTCAAGCGGAAACGGCACGACGAAACTGTCATCAATTGCCGTCCAGCCTTTGCGCTCACCCGCCGGCTGGGCAGCAGAAACCGGCGATGCCGCGCTCGCCTCTTGCGGCGCGCGTTCCGAGGAAATCGACGGGGCAGCCGCCACTGCTGCAAATGTCTGGAATGCACCGGTTTCCTGCGTCGCCGCTTGTCGAACTGGAGCAGTGGGAACGGTGAGGACGTCAGCGATCGGATTGTCTTTCAGGTCGCCAAGTACCGCTTTGATGGCGTTGACGATACCCATGTAGCCGGTGCAGCGGCACAGATTTCCGGACAGCTCGAGACGAATGCGCGACTCATCAGCGTCAGGAAAACGGCGCACGATATCGCGTGCCGTAATGAGCATACCCGGCGTACAGTAGCCGCACTGCAGGCCGTGATGCACCGAGAAAGATCGACGGATGCGCTTCATCAGTTCATCGTCGTCGAACCCTTCGATCGTACGCACCTTCTGGTGGTCGCAAGCGACCGCGAAAGTAATGCAGGAACGCACCGGTTCGCCGTCGATAAGGACGGTGCACGCGCCGCACACTCCGTGCTCGCACCCCAGGTGGGTACCGGTCAGATTCTGGTTATCGCGCAGGAAATCGCCCAGATGCGTGCGCGGCGCAACCTCGCCGCGTATCGCCCGGTCGTTGATGGTGAGTTCAATGACAGACATGGAAATTCCTGTTAACGCGTTAACGCGCTGATGAACCGAAGGTTTGTGCAAGACAGCGCTCAACCGTGGCGGCGTGCATGGAGCGGTCGATAGCGTCCGCATTCGGCATCGCGTTCGCCACACCTGCCGCAATCGCTTCCGGCGTGGCAGCACTTGGGCCCTGCTTCGCGATTGACTGCGCAAGCGAGTCCAATGCAGTCGGCGGGCCATCAAGCGCGCCAAGGACCACGCGGGCCAGGCCGGTTTGCGCGTCAAACGCCGCAGCTGCGCTTGCGTGGGCGAACTCGCCAGTCTTGCGGCAAAGCTTGTAATAGCCCCAACGCAGGGTGCTCCCGATTTTTGGCAACAGAACCGCAGAGATAATCTCGCCGTCGTCAAGCAGCGTTGTAAAGGCGCCCAGCATGAACTCACTGACGCGCACGTGACGCGTACTGCCCGCCTTCGCGAGCTCCAGCCTGGCGTCGAGGGCCGAAAGCGCCAACGGCCAGTCCGCTGCGGGGTCGGCATGCGCCAGACTGCCGCCGATGGTTCCTCTGTTACGAATCGCGCGGTACGCAATACCCGAAGCGACATACTGCATAAATCCGTTACGCAAAGGTTCGTACTTCCCGTCCTCGATTTCCGCGTGAGTAATCGCCGCGCCCACACGAACCACATCGCCTACGACAGTGACGCCGCGCAATTCGTCAACATGTGACACATCGACCACGCGCGATGGCCTCGCCAGGCGGAGATTCAGCATCGGCCCCATCGACTGGCTACCGGCAATCGGTTTCACGCCCGTCGCCGAATCACCGAACTCACGTAACGCGTCAGACAATGTAGCAGCGCGTACGTATTCAAAAGCGGCGGCCTTCATCAAATCACCTCGTGAGCATGTTCTGCTTCTGCCTTGCCGTGCGAAGCCGCTTTGGCCGCTTCAATCGCGGCAAGCAGCCGTCGCGGCGTGAGAGGTGTCTCGCTGACGAGTGCTCCAATAGGGCTAAGCGCATCGTTTACCGCATTGAAAAGCGTGGCGGGGGGTGCGATTGCACCGCCTTCGCCGACCCCCTTCGCGCCGAATTCCGTGTAGGGCGACGGCGTCTCCATATGAATGATGGTCAACGACGGCAACTCCGTCGGCCCGGGCAACATGTAGTCTGCGAGCGTGGACGTCAGTGGCTGCGCGTTATCGTCGTATAGCGTTTCTTCATAGAACGCGGTGCCGATACCCTGTGCCGTGCCGCCGATGGTCTGGCCTTCGACAACCATCGGGTTAATCATTCGCCCGCAGTCTTCAACGATGACGTAATCCAGAATGTCGACGTGGCCCGTTTTTGTATCAACCGCCACGGCAGCCGCATGCGTCGCGTAGCTGAATGCGCCGGTATCGACCTTCGGCTTGAAACCCTGAGTTGCTTCGAGCCCGGTCAGATCCACGCCCGGCGGTAAGCGTTCGGGCCGCAGATACCACGCGTGACCGATCTCCGCGAGGGATACCCGTCCCGTTGCGCCAACCACCTCGCCGGCCTCGAATCGGACCGCGTCTTCCGGTTCACCCAGGATATGTGCGCCAATTTTGATCAGTCGCGGTACCAGTTCGCGGCACGTTGCCGCGACTGCACCACCTGCCATGACAATGCTGCGAGAGGCGTAGGTACCCGTGGAGTACGGCGTGAGAGCCGTATCGCCGTGCACGACCTTGATCTTCTGAATCGGAACGCCCAGCACTTCATTTGCGACCTGCGCCAATGTCGTTTCCATACCCTGGCCATGGGAATGGATTCCGGCACGAACCTCCAGACCGCCATCCGCTGTGATCCGGACAGTTGCCAGGTCGTAGCCTGGAACCACCGGCAAGCCCCACGACGCGAACACTGCCGTGCCGTGTGCCGATTGCTCCGTGAATGTCGCGAACCCGATACCGATCAGCCTGCCGTCTGGCTCACCCTCTTTCTGACGACGGCGCCATCTGGCAACATCAAGCTGTTCAGCGGCCCGCTTCAGACTCTTCTGGAAGTCGCCACTGTCGTAGTGCTTCTTGACAACGTTCGTATAGGGCATGTCAGCCCCGCGAATCAGATTGTCGTAGCGAACCTCCCACGCTTCGCGGCCGACTGCGCGCGCAATGGCGTCCATCGTCAGTTCGATCGCGAAACAGACGCCGGTACGTGCCACGCCGCGATACGGGAGGAACCCGGGCTTGTTGGTTGCCGCGCACTGGGTACGGCAGCGGTATCCGCTGAAATCATAGGGGCCAGGCAGGTTACCCAACGCCTGCCCTGTTTCGAGCCCAATCGTAAAAGGCCACGCGGAATACGCGCCGCCGTCAATCAACAGGTTGCAGTCCAGCGCCAGGAGCCGTCCATTGTTGTCCGCATATGCGGTAAGTTCGTAGTGGTGCTGGCGCGTATTCGCACCCGCGATCAAATGCTCGCGACGGTCTTCGATAAAGCGAAACGGACGTTTGTAGGTGAGAGCAAGCCACGCAATGCAAAGCTCTTCCTGTTGAAGCACACATTTGTAGCCGAATGCACCGCCCACATCAGGCGAAATGACACGCACCTGAGCATGGTCAATACCAAGGCATTGCGCAAGCACCGTACGGATCATGTGCGGGACCTGGGTCGACGTAATGACGACCAGTTGCGCCTGCGTGTGGTCCCAGTAGGCCAGTACGGCCTTGCCTTCCATTGGGACCATGCACTGACGGGCCAGGTCGACCTTTTGTCTGACGACGACGGGTGCATCTTTGGAGCGCTCGTCGAAATTGACATCCGCCTTCAGATCGAGGAAAAGATTGTCTGTCCAGTGGTCATGCACCCGCACGTCTGTGCGCTCGCGTGCTGTAAATGCACTCGCAAACGCAGGCAGTTCCTCCAGATCCAGCTCAACTTCCTCCGCGATGTCCTCGGCCTCGGCGCGGGAACTCGCGAAACACATTGCCACAGGTTCGCCGACAAAGCGGGCTTTCCCGGAGGCGAGCGGCGGGTGCGACGAAGGCTTGTAGGTCGGCAAGCTGGAATCAGCCACGATGTCTGTCGCCGTCTGCATGTCTTCCCGCACAATGACCTGATCAGCGAAGCGTTCGGGCTTGCCGATGCGCTCGATGCGAGCATGCGCAAGTGGGCTGCGCAGGAACGCCACTTCCTGCAAATCAGGAAACGTATAGTCGGCAACGAATTTTCCCTTGCCATGCAAATGGCGCTCATCTTCGCGACGCCTCACGCGGGCGCCGATGCCGCCGCTTTCGATGGGCGCTTCCGTCGGTTCGGTGTGGCTCATATGCATCCCCCTGGTTTGTGGCCCGCTCTTGACATTCTCGGCTTACCCCCTTCAAACAGGATAGGCCAGATCGTTCGCAATCATCGCCGTGTCATAAATAGCCTGCCGTTCCTTCAGAAGCAGCTCATTGCCCTTTCGAGCAAAGCGGTCGAAAAGCCGACCGGCCTGATGCAGGCAAGTCGCGCCTTCGACCAGGGTCTGCATCAACATGTAGTTACTCTGAGCAATGATTTCTTCGTCTGTCACGTCAAGAATCCGAACGTTGGTGACGAAATGCAGCATCTGTCGCGGCGCGAACATCTGCGTTCTGGAGATAGCTACTGCGCGGTCGCGCAGCATGTCCCGACCTTCGGCATAGACCAGGCCGACCGGAAACCCGAGGGCGGCATTTTCGTACTCGGTCACCCGGTAAAGACAGTTCTCCGTAAAAAAGTCCGGCCACCGCTCGACGTCGCCCCCGTCGAGCACCGCACAATATTCGGCATGGAAATCTTCCACGGCTGCGCGCGCAGCAAGTGCCTTGTCGTGTGCAATTGGTTTCTTTTCGAATCCTGGCAGCATTTAAAACCCCATCACTTCACGGTAGTGTTTGTACATCGCGCGAATTGCAGCTTCCGAAATCAGATTGTCCGCGGTTCCAATTTTTTCACTGTCGAGTTTGAGTACGCTGCGATCGGTTACGGAACGACGCACGCCTTCCTGCACAAACTTCATGGCTTCGTTGTCCTCAAGACCGAGGAATCCAGCTGGCCCCATCAGGTTGCCCTGGCGCAGCCGGTGACGTGTGGTCTCTTCTGTATCGTCTTCGTAGCCGAACATCGTCCACAGCATCACCATGCTGTTTGGCCCATTCGGAACGATATGCCGCACCCCCAAAGTATTCATTTCACGCTGAACGATCAGATTCGGCCAGATCGTCTGCATCGTCACCGACCATTCAGAGTCAAACTCCTTGACGTACTCAAGGAACCGCTCATCCTTGAGGACCATACCCTCGTGGAACGAACGCATTTCTTTTTTCTTGTCGGTGTCCACCGTTGCATAGAGTGAATCGCTTTTGGCCGACGCCATCGTGCCGTGTATGCCGTATTTACTGTCGGCCACCATCGCCGAGCGGTTCCCTGCAACCAGCAAGCCGAACACCACCAGGAAGGAGTGCAGCAGCGTTGCGTGGTAAGGATCCTTCAGATTCTCGTGGTACATCTTCCAGTTGCATGGCAGCTCGTTCTTGTAAAACCCGAGGATGCGCAGCTTCTTGCCGTTGAAGACGGTGTCGAAATCTTTCAGGATTTCGGGCGTGAGGTAATCTTCAATAGGCTCCATGTCGTGCGTGAACGAGGCGAAGACCACTCCGTTACGCGTCGTGACAGCAAGCTTCTTGAGACCGTGGTCCTCATTACGGAAGTCGCGCGGCATCCCGCCGAGCTTGTTCACACCCCGTTTGAACGGAATACCTTGCAGATTCCCTTTCAGGTCATAGGACCACTGGTGATACGGGCAGACGAACTCAGCATTGTTGCCGCGCGTGTGACGACATAATTCGGCGCCACGATGGGCGCAGCGGTTTTCGAACACATGAATGGAACCATCTTCTGCGCGTGAGACGACCACCGGCGTCGGACCTACATACGAGCGCTTGTAGTCCCCGCTGTTGGGCACTTCGGCCTCCAGCGCAACGAAGTTCCAGGTACGGCCCTGAAAAATCCGCTCAACCTCGCGAGCGTACACATCGTCGCTCGTGTAAACCCAGTCTGGAATAGCGTGAAGGCCGTCCTCCGGCCAGACCAGTTGCTCGATGGGCTTATTTTTGACGCTCGGCGTACCAAGGCCAATTACCGTCTCTGACGAATACAAAGTACTCTCCTGAATGCGTTATGAGTGAGCTTTTCGTTCAAGTTGCCGCAACTTGACGTTCAGGTCCGCGAGGGCCTCGGGGTCGACCTGAATCGCCTCCTCAACGAGACGGCGAATTGCACGCAGTTCGCCACCGCTATTGACTGCGAGCGCGTACACAATGACGTTGTTGCTCAACCCCATCAGCAGAACCCTGTCGCTCGATACCCGGCGCTCGATCCATTGCTCTATTGAGCTGTCGAGCATTCCTAGCATCTGTACGTTCCAGTCATACTGATCTGTCCAGAACCAGGGGTTTGGCCGATATTCGATCGACTCTCCCAGCATGTTGCGCGCGGCAACGATCGCCTGGTCTTGCGCGTTCTGCCATGATTCGAGACGCAGACGTCTTCCGGACGCGCCAAATGGGAAATTTGCACAATCACCCGCGGCATAGACACCGGCGCCCGACGTCCGGCAATGCGCATCAACGTGTATGCCGTTGCCCGTTTCCAGACCAGACGCTTTGGCGAGCTCTTCATTCGGCTGCTGCCCAATGGCAACCACCACGAAATCGAACCGCTGCGGTGCATGGTCGGCAAACGTCAGCGCTACCCCCGACGCATGCTCCACGGAGGCAACCAGCCTTGCGCCCAGCATGAACTTCACGCCGTTCTGTTCGTGCCTGGCGCGCAAACGCTCCGAGAATTCGTGCGGCAACGCGCGGCCCAGTATCTGCTCCCCCGCTTCAACCACGGTGACATCGATTCCGCGCGCCCTTGCGCTTGCTGCGAACTCAAGCCCAAGGAAGCCGCCGCCGATGACGGCCACCGAACTAGCACCGGCCATGCGCTGCCGCACCCGCATCGCATCCGGCAGCGTACGCAGCGTGAATACATGGCGACTGTCCGGCGTGCCGGGCAGGTGGCGCGCGCGACCGCCTGTAGTCAACAGGCACTTGTCGAAGCTGATGCTTCGCCCGCTTCTGAGCATCGCAGTGCGGTGTGTCACGTCCAGTCTTTCGACACCGTCTGCGATCCAGTCGATCTTTCTGGTGGCGTAGAAGTCGCTCGAATGTAGCCACGCGTCGAAGCATTCGTTATCGTCCACTGCCGTCAGTACCGTCTTTGACAATACAGGCCGCTCGTACGGCCTATGCTGTTCATCACCGACGAGCAGGACCGATCCCTCGAAGCCATGCGCCCTCAACGTCTCGGCTGCACGGCCGCCTGCCTGTCCGGCGCCGACGATCAAAATCGTTTCCACTTTCGGATTCCTGACGTAGTCAAAAAGGTATGGCGCTCAGAGTTCAACCATCACCGCACCGCCTTCCACGTGGACCTTGTAAGTCCTGAGCGGAGCGCTCACCGGCGCACAAAGCGCGGCGCCGGTCTTCACATCGAATTTCCCCTGATGAAGCGGACACTCAACGCATCCGTCCTCGAGGAAACCGTCACTAAGCAGCGCGAACTGATGCGTGCACACGTTGTGCGTCGCATAGACCTCGCCATCTACGAGGTACAGGGCGATCTGCTCCTTGTCGACCGTTGCTGCGTAAGGCTCGTCCGGGTTCAGATCGTCAAGATTTGCCGCGAATTTGAGTGTCATCGACTTGCCTAGATAATTGATCAGTATGCTGATGAATTGATAGTATCAGCAATTCGTCTTGAGTCAATAAGGCAAGAACCTATCGTTTACCCTTTGAAAGTGGACTTTGCCGCAATAAGGGCCGAACGGTGAGCTCAACAGCTGGCAGAAACGTGAACCGCATGATGAAGAAGACGAAGGGATGCAGACGGAACCGCACGCCGCAGTTTCGCGCCGATCAGTAGCGCAAGGATCTCGGACCGGTTGATCACCGGCGACACCCCACTCGCCAGAATTATCAGCACACAGGACGTCCACCCCGGAACAATGAAGACGTTTTCAGCCCTCACCGGCTTATTTTTAGCCATGGGAGATCGGCACGGCGTACACGAAAGGAGACCATGCGCCTGTGAATCACTAGAGAATGAAAGGGACGGCGCGGCAGAATTGTCGTGACGAGGTGATAATCGCGACAAAGTCGCGCGCCGTCGAGGACCTCGGACCGGGGCAGTCGCTGAGTTCATAGTTAAATTGGCTGAAGATAGCTTGCGATGTCTCAAAACCGACCGCATTGATCTCTATCAACTGCATTCGTATCGCGACCTATCGCCTCTTGATGAAGTTATCGATGCAACGAAAAGGCTCGTAGATTCAGGCAAGGTGCGATACGTCGGTTGCGGACATGCGAGCGACGAGGAGTTGAGACAACTCATCAGCTTGTACCGCCCAGGCCATTTCGTTTCTTGCCAGGTCGAATGCAACGTTCTGCAGCCGCAGGGGCTACGGCATCGGGCCTCGTTTTTTGATGAAAATCATCTCGCACTGTTGGCATTCAGGGTCTTGGGCGGCGGCGTTCTTACTGGTAAATATGTGCATCGAGGAATGCAAGTCTTTGCAAACTGAAGGAATGGATAAGAAGGCTGTCCCTAGCAAGACTGATTCCACTTGCCTTGCTATTAACTTATATCGCGTCTGTGCCTCCGATTACGTTAGGTTTACTTTACCCCGGGAGGGTTTAAGGGGCTAACCCTTACTCGGCACGATCCTGTCAAAGTCACCGTTCCTGAATGCATCGTCGCGCCTCTGCTGGAAACAGTGGTGCTTCAGTGGCTTTGTATTCCGATCTTAAGAAAGGCGCGGGTCCGAGCAGGCTTCGCAGTCCTCGCTTCAGCAATTTTTTCTCGCGCATAGTTACAGTGTTTTATACATAAGCCTAACGTTCTGTGTAGGGTTGGTGCTGGGTTCGGTGTTCGTGATCGAAGACTCACGAAGAGGCAGGCCGTTTTTGGCGACGTTTTTGGTACACGCTCTTCACAACACAGTGCCCACAGGAATGATGATCTTAGCTGTTTGACCACATGCACAGATGACGCAACGAACTCGGAGCGTGGTTGCAGCATCGCCTCGAAAGCTGCAGATCCGTGCTCATTCGTCCTCGGATACGCGCCATGATCGACATGTCCTCGCGCCTTGAGTTCAAAAAACCCAGGAGGACCATCGAAAAGTGGCGGTCGCGGTCGGGACGATAACCGCAACCACACCATAAAAGTGAATTCCGAGTGCGGTTACCGGATTTCAGGCATGCCTGGCACCCGCCCTCGGCACAGGACCAAAGAGATATTGCAGTTTGGTATTGGGGACGAAAACATATGACGTGTGGTCTTCTCCGGGTAGAGGTTCCCTTGACGAGCACGCATCACAATCTCGTCCGGCGTCACCGTGAATCCCTCTCGCGTCGCCACTACCTCGACATGCTGGTAGTCAAGCCGTAAAACAGGAACCCTGATTAGACCGAGTGAACGCGCTGCCGCGAGACGATGATGACCGTCCATTACGGCAAGGCTTTCTTTTTCAAGAAGGATCGGCACGCGCCAAAGACCGCTGTATTTCATTGCATTCGCAAGTTCCTCGGCATGTGCCGCGCTGTGTTCCTCATTGCGCAGAATTCTCTCTGGATCGATGAATTCGATTCCGACGGTCGCGAGTTTCATGTCAACGTCCCTGCGCGGGCGTCAGCGTTCCTCACCACATCGAAAAACCTTCGCTCTGGATGCGGATGGCTCAGGAAATCGTGATGCGATATATGCCATCCATATGCGCCTGCCAGTCTGAACACGATGCGATCACCCACTCGCAAACGCCCAACCTCGACTTCGCGCGCAAGAACATCTTTTGGGGTGCACAACTCTCCGCACAGCGTCACTGCCGCACGCTCAAGCGATGGTCTCCCGAACGCATACGGCCACGTCTCGTTGGGCACGATTGAAAAGGGATGATTGTGCTGCCACGACGAAGGCAGACGAAAATGGTGGGTGCCACCACGCAGGATCGCGAAGTTCTTTCCGTGATTACTTTTGAGGTCGACGACTTCTGTTACGTAGTAGCCACAATCTGCGGCAATGAAACGCCCGCACTCGAACACAATCCGGCAACCCTTGTCGAAATCGGTCAGCAAAGCACCGAGTCCGGCGCAGAATGCGCTCCAGTCGAAACCGCTGTCGGGGTCGACATAATTGACGCCGATTCCTCCTCCGACGTTAAGCGTCTCCAGCCTCAGACCACATTCGCGCTGTAACCGGCGTGCGAGCGTCATGTAATGGGCCATCAAAGCAAGATGCGACTGCGCATCCAGATTGTTTGAGAGCGCGTGTATGTGCAAGCCCACAACCTCCACCGCCGCAAGCGTGTTTGCAATCGCAATCACTCGAGGCAATTCGTTTTCCTCGATGCCAAACTGAGTTGGCTGGCCGCCCATCGTCAATGTACCCGTCGGCCGTTTGCTATCCGGATCGACAGTCAGCGCGTTCGGGTTGACCCGCAGGAGCACGCGCGCGCTTCGCCCCATTTGCGCCGCCACGGCATTGAGGCGCAGCAATTGCAGTTGGCTCTCGACGTGAAACAGCTCCACGCCGCGCGCCAGCCCGCCCTCGAGCTCCGAGTCGGTTTTTCCTGGGCCGCCAAAAACGATTCGCGCGTGAGGGCCAACTTCCCGGGCACGCGTCACCTCGCCGAGTGAGGCGACCTCGTAGCCCGCAACGATGCCATCGAGCGAGCGCAAAACCTCAGCATCGCTATTGGCTTTGATGGCATAAAACAACTCACAATTGCGCGGAAGCAATTCGACGAGCCCGGCAGTGCGCGTCCGCAGATGATCCAGATCGTAAAGATAAGCGCACACTGGCGATGCTACGCCAGCCAGATAGCGCTCAACCAAAGTTCGATTCATTCCCGAATCCCTTGAAAATCCTGCAGGCAGGCATGCAGTTGCTCGACCATCGCTCGCCGCGCGATACCGCGATCGTCGCCAGCGATCAGCAGGCGAGTGCCGCAACGATGTACCGTGGCAATTTCGTCGGCGTTGCGCGGAAGTGCACAGAAGGCCTTACCATGCTTGCGGGCCGCCGCCTCGATTCGCGCGAGCGCCGACCGTATCTCCGCGTGTCCAGTCTGCCACGGGAGACCCAAATCCTGTGACAGGTCCGCAGCGCCGCCGAGCAGAACATCGATCCCGTCGATCGAGGCAATGTCATCGAGCGAATCGAGTCCTGTGCGGTCTTCGATCATCGCGACGACCAGCGTATCGTTCGATGCCTGCAGCACCGATTGCGCGAGATCGTCACGGCCGAAACCGTTTGCGGCGGTCGAATTCAAGCCGCGATATCCCAATGGCGCGTGATAAGCGGACCTGACGGCAAGCCGAGCCTCATGCGCCGTTCGCACACGCGGAACGACGATGCCTTGCGCGCCAGCGTCCAGAACCTGAACGACTTGATGTGGCGCGGCGACACGCACGAGCGCAGCGATGCCGCTTGCACGGGCGGCGAGGAGCATTGCGTTAAGCGTCGAACCGTCGATCAGCGTGTGCTCAAGATCGATCACGGTGAAATCAAATCCCGCGGCGGCGATCAGCTCAACCGATAGCGATGCGGGAGTTGAGCAAAACAGTCCAACCAACGGCGGCGTGCCGGCATCTCCAATGCGCTCTTTTAGTGATCTTGATGCCTCGGCGATTGATCTCATGCGAACTCCAGCTGGGCAAGCGGATTTGCGGTCGCGCGTGTTCGCAGACGGATCTCCGGTAGAAAGCGGCGACTTGCGAGCAACTCGACCTCCATCTCCGGCGCCAGACAGTCAAACAACGAAAAACGGTCTGCGAGATCGGGATGCTGACTTTGATAGTCGCCAATCGCACGAGCCACGATTGCCCAGAATTCGGTTTCGTCCAGATTGAAGTGGCAGGAGAAGAACCACGCAATCTCTGCGAGATTGACGAAGAAGAGCGCGTCGCAGGTGAAATCGCGCAGTTCATTGGCGTCGTCCGTCTCGATGAACGAATTCGGATTGACGCGAGCGTGTTCCGCTGGCGGAGCATACAAAGACGGCGGCGGCACGGAAAGCCATTGCTTCGAATAGCGTACGCCGTCGTGGAAATCTTTCAGCGCAACGCGCACCGGCAGGCCGTCCATGTGCAGAAGCACCATGTTTTGCGCATGCGATTCAAGCGCGGTGCCGTTGCGCCAAAGCAGATGGAGCACAGGCAGCCAGGCCCGCGCCACCAGTCGACGGACCCAGACTCGCGCGCCATGTTGCGCGATCCAGTCGGCGATCAGCGGCCGGCCATCGGCGTCGATATGCGTAAGCGCAGTCATTGGCAACGCCGATTCGTTGGCCCGCACATGGCGATGCACGCTCTCGCGCCAGATACAACCTAGCGCACCATACAGCCCCGCGACGGGAACCGTCGGCACATAGGCGACTCCTGCAATTTCCTTGAGTATCACGGGCCGCGCGAGTGGCTCGCTCCAGTCGGTTCGCGCGACGAGATCGTCAAGCCAGTCGCTGATCGGCGCAGCGTTGCAGACGGTGTGCGGCGCAAGCACCCGCGAGGTCGACGTATTGACGAGATTCATCGCCAGTTTCAACGATGGCGCATCGAGCCGATTGACGTTCGCCAGCGTCCGGATCGACTGCTGCGGCTGGTATCGTCCGGCAAGTGGTCCAACGGGCACCAGTTCGCGACGCGAGAACGCGGAATGGCAGACCGTTTCAGCAATGGCGCTCCATTGCCAGGGATGTACCGGCAGCGGCACGTAATGCGCGGGATTCAGGCCGCGTTGAGCAAGCTGCACGTTGAACGCCGCTTGTTCCTCCAGCGAAAGAAGCTGCTGGGCATCGCGTCCCGCCACGTCCCGGCTGACGTTCGAACGGCAATGATCCGAATGCACAGCCAGGAGTACCGGCGCGACGCCGGAAGAACATTCGGGCGCGTAACGTTCGTTGTCGTCGAGTGTGAAACCGACTCTCGATTTGTATCCCGGATGGTAGGGATGCGCGCCGATTAGCGCGGATTCGATCTCATCGTAGCTCCCCGTGCGAAGCAGTTTTCCTGATTGCGCCATCCGGGTCTGCGCATCCTTGATATGTGTGGCCGACAACTCCGCAGCGAATTGCGAGAGGCATACCGGATCGGCACCGAGTTGCGGTCCCAGTTCCGCGACAACGCGCGCGACGTCATCGGCTTTCGTCATCACCCCGTTGTGGTCCCGGCTCACCGGCGAAACAATCCGGACTCTGCCGAACGACGCGGTTCGTTGCGCCTTGCAACGATAGAACACTGCTTCGCCGCTGCTGGTGGTCGCCGAAATCGACAACGTTTCGCCGGACCACGCCGTGTCGGGCAGCGCACCTTCGAACAGTAGCGCCTCAAGCAATTGGCGAACGACGCGTTCTCCCGCTTCCTGATAGGGAGCGCTTTCGAACAGCGCTTCGAATGCAGCGAATTTCATACGGATACCTCCACGGTCGCCAGCGGATTGGGAATCTCGACCCACGCCGGTAATTCACCATGCCGGCCAAAACAGCTCATCATGTTCGCCTTGGCGGGAAGCGAAGTCCGGCCACGGACGTCACGCAGCAATGCGGTGACTGCGGGCTCTGGATCACGCGACCAGATGTCGGCGGTCAAGCTCCAGAGCATTGCTTCGTCGCCATAGCCCGCCCGTGCCACGCCCGCAATCACGTGCCCGATGTGATTGACCAGCACGTAGTACAGGAAGCGATGCCACGCATCCTCATCGCGGTATAGCGCTGGACTGTCGTCGGGCAGGTTGAGCGGGCGCAGGCATCGCGCGCGGCTGATGCTCGCCCCTTCCATGTCGCGAACATAGCCGCGCACCGGCCATCCGTCCTGAAACGCGACCATCGTATTTTGCAGATGTGCCTCAAGGCTGACGCCGTAGCGCGCGAACAACCGAAGCAATGGCATAAGCGTGACATTCAGATAGCGTGCCCACCAGGCGACGAGGTGTTGATCGCCAGGCGCCGTCCCGAGTGCTTCTTCAAGCAGCATGGCAAGCGATGATTCGCCTTCTGCCGGCTCCTCCATCACCGTCGCCAGCACCTGGGCATAGTCGCCCACTTCATCGCTCATGCCATCCCGATAGAGGACCGCCGAACTCGCCTTCAGGGCATCCTCCGTCGTCTCGAGTGACGCGCTCGCACCGTCGAGCAGAACCTCGAACGCATCGGAAGCGCGATCGCTGGACGGCAACGAGGCAATGTAGAGACTCGCATCCAACGCGCGAACGACCTGTACTGGAGGATTGTTGCGAATAAAATTCGTTATCCGTACATTGAGCGGAAGCTTCAGGAATCGTCGTTGCACGGGCAACCATACCGTTCTAACCGATGACGTCGGCCAGACCACTTCACCTAGCGGCCCGAGCGAGATCAGATCGCGACGTGCGAGCAATTTCTGGATTGTTTCCTGTTGCAACAGGTATTCGGCTTGCCACGGATGACAAGGAAGCAGGCGATATTCGCTGTCACCCAGCAACGCAGCCGCGGCGTGCATCGCTTCCGGATCGATCGGCGGACGTGTGCCGTCAATCGAGCGCGTATCCAGGCAGTTCGTCGCCACCGCGAAGTAATGCAAACGGAACGATGCCCCGAGTTCTGGCGCGAACGCCTGCATGTCGCGCTCGGCAAAGCCATCCGATGCTTTCGACGTCACATGGAATACATGCCCGAAGCGGAGCGACTGTTCCGCGCGCACGAACGCCGATACGCCAAGGTCTGGGGTCTGCGTGTGGTAGTAGCGCACGCGATCCACGCTGTTTTGCATCAGCGTCGTGAAGCGTGCGATCCAGTCGGGGCTGATCGCAAGCCCGCGGGCAAGCGACTGCGCGATGCGTACAATTAGCGCCTCGATGCCATCGAACTGGACATGACCGGAGCCGCCCGGCAATTCCACGATGGCGTAGCGCCCTACTCGATGGAATCCAATGAGGGAAAAATAGTCGAGCGCGACATAAAGGCGGCTGCCGTCACCGGGAAAGGCAATCGTCGCCACGTCCAAACCTGCATCGCGCCAGCTTTGCACGACGGCGCAGACATCGTCGGCGAGCTCCCGGTCTGCATCGGGTGAAACACGCGGGTCGAACTGGCCGGTTTCCCGGCAATACGTGTTGAAGTATTGTTCGAGCAACCTTCGATCAAGCGCAGACAGAACGCTTTCGGCACTGTGAGGTTCGTCGACACGATGCGTTGCATGGGAAGCGTGGGACACCTGCAGCGCAGCATTTCGCGTCAGCGAAACGGATCTCGGAGAGGAAAACAGCATAAGTCTTACCTCGAATCGGAAACGGAGATGGGATGGGCCGCCGGCGCGCTACGCGCGACTACCGCTGCGGCGATGAACATGGATGCGGTCAGCCAGAGCGTCGCGGAAGCGCCGACACAAGGAAGAAAAACGAGAACGGCAATCGGTCCGAGCAACTGTCCGAGCACCATGGCGCTTTTGGAGACCACTGTGATACGGCTTCGCATTGCAGGCGGCACACTGCGGCAGCAAAGCAGCAGAACTGATTGGGCCAGCGCGGCGTAGCTGGCGCCCTGCGCGATGCGCAGAACGCCGATCTGCCACAAACGGGAAGCGAACGGCATCAGCGCAAGGACGATCGCGCACGACAGCGCCGCAGCGACAAAGTGACGTGCGGGGTCCCCACGGTCGTTGCGCGCCCCCCACCACGGCCCCGCAACGAGCGTGGCGGCCCAGCCAAGCGCATGCAAAACGCCGATCTTGCTGGCGAGAAAGCTGGCACCCGCCATGCGTTCATCGACAAACAGAGCGAACACGTTCACGAGCGCGAATGCGCCGGCTTGCGTCAATGCGCCCGCGAGAACCCAACGAAGCAGGACAGGATCGGCGAGCAATGTCGTTCCAGGCGTTTCCGCCGCCCCTACGCGCTCCGCGTTTCTCTGGCTGGGTTCACGCAACGCGAATGCCAGCAGCAGCAATGCGGCGCCCGTGCAGAGTGCTACGCCTAGTAGCAATGGGCGCACCGACCAGTGGTCCTGCAGCACGCCTCCAAGAACGGGACCAGCAAGAGCGCCCGCCGCTACAGCGGACTCCTGCCAGCCAAGCGATCGCCCCTGGGCAGCGGGGTCACTGACACGCGTGATGAAAGCCGTAATGATGACGCCCACCGTGCTCGCGCCTTGCAGCAGGCGCCCGCCCACGAACATCACGACGTCGCGTGATATCGCCATCGTCGTCATGCTCACGACGAACAGCGTGAGGGCAAAAAGAAGTGCCCGCCTATACCCGAATCGCTCGCACCAGCGCACTGCGTAAGGTGCGCAAAGCAACGCGCCAACGCCCGGGGCCGCTAACGCAATGCTCGTCCAGCGTGCTGCATCGGCGCTGGAGCCGCCGCTCAGACCGTGGAGATAGAACGGCATGATGGGCACCAGCACCATCAGGCCTAGCGTGATCACGCCCTGGCACACGATCAGCATGGCGACGGCAAGGTTCGCACGACGCATTACGGAACCCTCGCTGGTTGCGCCGGTCGGCGGGATAGCAGTGGATTGCCGATTGCGCCCATTCCACTGGGCATCCCCGTGCCCAGCGCCGCACGCGCCGCGAGAGGTTCAAGCAGTTGCTTGAACGGCCAATGCTGTGCGTCGAAAAGCAGACGCGCCACGTAATCGCGCGTCGGGCTCGTGGCGAAGACACGCTCTAGCACCTCGTGCAGCGTACGATCGACAATGCCCCAACCCGTAGCCTCGTCGCCATCGAAACAATCAGCGATTGCGGCAATGATCGCGTACAGATTGACTTCGACCGCGAGGGTCTGGAAATAGGCGAGCAAGGCGTCCCGCGATTCGAGAATCAGGGTATTAGGTGTGCTTCGATCGATCACATAGTCAGGCACCTCCACACCCGCCCCGATCATGACCGCAGGGCAAATCCGCAACGTATCGTGGTCACGCAGCACGATCTTGCATGGCCCATTTTCCCCAACGCGCAACAGCACATTCTGGCCGTGCAACTCAGGCATGACACCGTGCGCAAAGCAGCGCAGACCGAGTTCGATCAAGAGGTGCGCGATACGCTCGAACATCCTCCACGCATATTCCAGATCCGATTTTCCTGTTGTTCCATTCGCATGACATAACACGGCAAACGCGGGAAGATGTGCATCGCTCGTCGACGCAGCGCAGGCGGCCATCGGCAACAGCCAGCGGTCAGCGTCGGGATAGCGACGCAGCATGCACGCCACCTCTCCCTGCTCCGCGATCAGCGTGCTGCCATTGCAAAGCGCCCACCATGCACGCTCATCGCACAGTTCAAGATGCTCACCTAACCACTTGTCACGAATGCAAAGCTCGCGCAGGCAAAGCTCGGCAAGCACTGCGTTGTGAAGATATCTCGGTGGCATCACGCGCGATGCGCCGAGCGCCTGAACACCCAGAGAAAGCTTCAGGTGCAACCGTTCGCCCGATCCGATGCCGAGCGTACGCAACGAAGCGGTCGGCCTGACGGTTCCGCATCCTTCGCCGAGATCGACGCATTGCGCAGCGAGCTGCGGATGCTTCGCCTGGATCTCCCCCCACTGCCACGGATGAACGGGCATCCATAGCGCAGCCGGATCGATACCGAGCAAGGCGGCACGTTCTGCAAGCACGGCAAATGCATCTGCATCCAGCACTGCTCCTGCGATTGGCTGGTGGTCGTCCCACTCCAATGCTGGCTCACCCGAACACCACAGCGCGTTTCGCGGCACGGCGACCCAGTGCGGCGTGATCTCGCCAGCCTCGACCTCGAAGGCATCGCCTGGGCTGCCGGGCCACAATTTTGCGCGTGCAAGCGGATGAAAGGGCCGGTCGCGCAGACAGCAAATCGCCTCCCAGGCCATCAGGCTGTGCGGCGTTGCGTCGATATCCGCCAACCATCGCGCCTGTGCAGCAAACGTTCTCTCGATCTGACGCGCTGCAAGCGCCAGCAACTCCGCCAGACGGTGGCTGTATGCAAGCCACCAGTCCGCTCGTTGCAGTGCTTCGAGTGTCTGTGTGACGTTCAAAGCCTTTCGACCGGCCTCACTCGCCAATTGCACTCCAGGCCCCGATCGCGCGATCCTCAAAGGCCGCACGCCATTTAGCCGCGTGCCTCGCCACATAAGTTCGAGGCCACGACCGAGCGACAATACGAGTGCAGTGTCGGCGGCGCCGCCAATCCAGCGGATGCGGGCGCGCATGCCGTACAGATCCTCCAGCCACAGCGCGTCGAGCAGATCCTGGGCGAGCAGTCGTTCGACACTGCCGTGTGCGAGCGGATCGACGCATGCCGTTCTGCAATCGACCACGTTTTCGGCGTATGTCATAGCAGCGGCAGCCGGATGCCCACGCCCTGCTCAGTTGCAAGCCGATAAAAATGACGCGCGCAAACCATGTCGTCCAACGCCATCCCCATGGGGTTGAGCAGGATGATTTCGTCGTCGTTCTCGCGCCCCGGGCGTTCGCCGATCACAATTTCACCGAGTTCGGCATGCAGTTGTTCACGACTGAACCGCCCTTCGAGCACCAGTTGATTGATGATCTTTTTCTCGCGATTCGACTGATCCCAGTCGTCGACGATCACCTTGTCCGCTTTTTCATAGACCTCCTTCTGCACGTCCATGATCGAGACGTTGCAAACAAACGCGCCGCGCTTGAGCCACGCGTACTCGAGATAGGGCGTGTCCGTGACCGTGCAGGTCACGATCACATCGGATGCGCGCACCGCGAATTCGGCGCTCGCCATCTCTTCAAAGGCGACCTGCGGATAGCGCTCGCTCAACTCACGGCTGAAGGCACGCATCGCGTCGCGCGACAAATCGAACAGATGAATGCGTCGAATGCTGGCGAATTGTTCGAGCAGTGTCTGCATCTGCATCTTCGCGATCGGGCCGCAGCCGACGCACGCGACGTCAGTGAAGCCGGCACGCGCGAGATGGCGCGTTGCTACCGCGCTGATCGCGGCCGTGCGCATCCCGCTGATCAGTCCGCCTTCCATGATCGCGACCGGATAGTTCGTATCGGCATCGTTCAGGACGATGACTGCGCTGGCGCGCTCAAGCCCGAAGCGAGACGGATTGTGCTGCCGGCTGCCGATCCACTTCAGGCCGGCGATCGGATCGTTGCCGCCCACATAGCACGGCATCGCGATGATCCGATCCGCGATGTGATCCGCACCCGCCCAGCGCAGATACGGCTTCAACGGCTGAACGAAGGCGCGTCGCGCGTGCAAGGCCAGTCCATCGGCAATGGCGTCGACATAAGGTTGTGATCGGTTGCCACCGAGGGCGATCAGATCCTGACGGCCGAGATAGAGAAGGCCGGAATGAGCCGGTTGGGTCATATCAGTGAACCTCTTCGAGAAGGGAAGTTGAAAGTGACGATGTTTCAGGCTGCGTTTGCGCAGCGCGCGCTGCGGCAATGCGCGCCAGCCAGCCGTCGTCGTACACGCTGTCGAGATAGCGCTCCCCGCGATCGGGCAGCAGCGTGACGATGCGTAGCGGGTGCGCTGCGGGGCGCGTCGCGCGCGCCAGCAGACGGTCAATCGCGACGACAACGGCGCCCGACGACCCGCCCGCGAAAATGCCTTCATGTTCGAGCAGACGCCGGCAGCCGAGCGCCGCGTCGTAGTCATCGACATGCTCGACTTCGTCGATATCGTCCAGACAAAGCAGCTCGGGAACGCGACTCGCACCAATGCCAGGCAGTTCACGCGGGCCAGGTTTCGCGCCAAACAGGACCGAGCCGACCGCGTCCACCGCCACGACCTTCAGTTCCGGCCACGCACGCCTGAGCCGTCGCGCGATGCCGAGTACCGTGCCCGATGTGCTGACGCCCAGCACGAGCACGTCGGCCGGTTGTTCGAGCGCGCGGGCGATCTCATCGCCCTCTCCGTGGAAATGACTCTCCCAGTTGCGCGGATTGCCGTACTGATTGATCCACACAGCACTCGTGTCCCCAGCAAGCATCTCCTGCACACGTGCAATGCGGGTTTCGAGGTAACCACCCTGACTGTCTTTGCGATTGACCTGCTCGATGCCCGCGCCGTAGCAGCGCAGAATCTTCAGGTTCGTCGGCGAAATCTTCGGATCGACGACCGCGGTAAAACGCAGGCCTTTCACCCGGCACACCATCGCCAGCGCGATCGCAAGATTTCCCGACGAGCTTTCGATGATGTGAGCGCCGGGCGCGATCGTGCCGTCGGCCAGTCCGCGTTCGACGATATAGCGGGCCGGGCGGTCCTTGATGCTGCCCGCCGGATTCAGCATTTCCAGCTTTGCGAACACTTCGGCTTCATGCTGGGCGTACAGGCGATCGAGCCGCACAAGCGGCGTGCCACCAACGCAATCGACGATATTTCTGCCGATCATCACTCCCTCCTTGATGAGGATGTTTCCAACAGTTAATGAGATTGCGTCTCATTAACTAACGAACGCGCACGGCGCCCCGAAGAACGCCGCGCACCCTTACCAGCGATGGGTATAGCTGGCCGTCATCACGGCGCCTGCGGCAGGCAGGCGGCTCGTGTTGTTGCTGTTGCGCATGAGCTGGCTGTATTGCGGGAAGTAATAACGGTTCAGCAGGTTTTCGACGCCGACCGTCACGCGATCCTTTTTCGTGACCTGATAGCGCGAGATCAGATCGACGGACGTATAACTGCTCACATCCATGCGCCCGAAGCTGGTCTTGCCGTTGAGCCGGTAGTCGCGGGCCGCGTAGAACGTCGTCTGCAGGCGATTGCTCCAGCGAGAAGACGGCCGGTACTCGAGATACGCGGTCAGCTTGAGCGGCGGAATCCGGTAGCCCGTCATGTCCTGAAAATTCGCGCTGTTCTGCGGACGCTCGCGGCCTTGAATGTAGGTCAGCGTGCCGCCTGCACCCCACTTGTCATCGTCGCTCACGTAGTCGAGCGTCGCTTCGACGCCGGAAATGCGCTCGGCCGTTCGCGTGAGAATCAAACCGTTGTTAAAGCTCTGCACATCGCCAAGCTCGGACGTCGTGTAGAACAATGCGATGGTGCCGTCCGTGTTTTTGCCGAGGCTGCCGCGCCAGCCGATCTCATAGTTATTGGTTTTAACAGGCTCAAGGCTCGACGAGTGAATATCGAAACCTGCGGTTGCATTGCGCAATTGCAGGCCGACGTCTGGCAACTGGAAGCCCTGACTGAACGCCGCATAGACTTCCTGGCCCGGAATGGGCACATAGGCAACGCCCGCATTAAACAACCACGCGCCGTAATCGGTCGATCCGCCCGGCACCATGTACTTGTTCGCCAGCCGCAATTGCGAAAGCGGCACGAAACTATCGAAGCTCCCGCTTGCATGCTCGTAGCGCACACCGCCTTCCGCCGACCATTTTTCGTTGAACTTGTGTTGCAGCTGCGCGAATCCGCCGACGCTGGTCGTCGTGAGCGGCGGAAGATACATGAGCGTTCCGGTCTTGCGATAGACCAGACCGCCACTGGCGTCGTATGCCGTGGGCGAGAAAATATCGTCCGGCATGTCGCTGCGCTCCTGGTTGAAATCGGCGCCCCACTGAATCTTCGTGCGGCCGGCGCGATCGAGCGGCGTCGTGATCGTCAGACGGCTACCGAATACCTTCGAATCCTGCATGACCTGGTCGATATTGCTCCCACGCGTTGCAACGGCACGCGCGTCGAACGGTGCAAAACGTGTGTAGTAGTCCCGATAATAGATTTGCGCCGCGACCTCGCTGCCCAGCACATCCTTGTTGCTGTATTGCAGGTTGAGCTGCGTGTTGCGGATGCGGTTCTGGTCGTCGAGCTGGAGTCCATCTTTTGCGCGAGCGGCAACCGTGCCGGGTGTCAGCTTCGCGACCGATGGATCGCTTGCGTAATCGGTGTCCTGCTTCGCGTCGAAGTGGCTCGCCGAAAACACGATGCGCTGGTTCGCATCGATGCGAAATCCGAGTTTGCCTTCGACGTTATAGACGTTCGAGTCGAACAGATCGCCCTGACTGGGCTCCGGCGCAATGCGATGACCGCGCGCGTCGTATGAGCTGCCGATGTGCTGCGCGTCGACGTTGAACTCATATTCGACGGGGCCGTGACTGCCCGCGAAATACTGCTGGACGGTGCCGCCAAGGCCGCTACTCCCCAAATGGGAAAGCGGCGACGTCATGAAAAACGTCGTCTCGGCGCGAGGCTCACCACCGGGCTGCCGCGTCGTGAACGACACAATGCCACCTGTTGCGCCCGCGCCGTAGACCGCGCTGCTGCCACGCAGGACTTCGACTTTCTCGATGTTGTTCGGATCGACGTTTGCCAGATTGCGGGCGGAATCGCGATTGGTGTTCAGCGGCACGCCATCGACCAGCACGAGGATATTTCTGCCACGCAGGGTTTGGCCGTAGTCGGTGATCGTATGGCTCGAATCGGCCATGCCGGGCACAGCCTTGCTCAATACCGTCGCCAGATTGTTCGAGCCGGTTTGCAGATCGCGCAGTTCGTCGCGGTCAATGACCGTGATCTGTCGCGTAGGACGAACGAGGTCGCTATGGGTCCGATCTGCTGAAATAGCGATGGCCGAGAGCTCTGCCGGCTCCGCCGAACGGCTCGCACTCGAATCGGATTCTGGCGATGCGGGCGCTGCACGCTCCACCGTGAACGTGTTCGCGCCTGTCGCTTGAGCGCGCATTCCGGAGCCCGCTAACAACTGGTCTAGCGCTGCGGAGGCGGTCATCCTGCCTTTCACGGCATGGCTCGTCGCCTGCTCGGCGCTGGCCGTCGAAAACAGCAGTTGCGCATTGGACTGCCGCGCAAACGCATTCAGCGCGCGGTCAAGTCGCTGCGCAGGAATGTCGAATGATGCCAGGTCCCCACCCTGCCCCCACGCCGCGGCCGACAGACAGCTACTCGCAACCGCTACGCACGCGATGCGCCCCAAACCAGCATGGCGCCCATGAATCTCCATACCACCGCTCCTCGTTTGAATCGATATAAATCGATGACTCTCACAAGGGTTGCCGGATCGGCCGATGGTTTTGTTGACGTCCCGGAGAAAATATTTTTGAGGCAGGGTGGGTGACTAGCGATGCGCGATCATGGCCGCACCATTGGCGTCACGCTTTACCTTCAGCGGCAGCACGTGGGGCAACATATCGAGCAGCGCGTCGATGTTGGCGGTATTGAACTGGCCAGATACACGCAGGTTTGCCGCGCGAGGATCGAGTTCGATTGGCGCCTGCCGATAACGGCGCATTTCCGCAACGGCGACGCTTAATGGCGTTCCGTCGAACGCGAGGCGCCCATCGCGCCAGCCCAACGCCTGATTGGGATCGAACGACTGGCGTGCACCTATATGACCAGCGGCAACGGTAACGGCCTGATCGGGCTTAAGGTCGACGGGAGCTTGCGCGCCTGTGGCGACGGCGACCGAACCGGACACCACGCCAACCTGCACGCTGGCAGCATCGCGCCGTACAGCGAACGTCGTCCCGACGTCGTGAATCACGACATCACCTGCGTAGGTCACCAGCGGGCGGAACAAGGAATGCGCGACTTCAATCGATGCCTCTCCACGATCGATCTGCACACGGCGCGACCGGATATACCATTCGGCACGCACGGACGAACCCGTATTGAGCGCAAGCCGGCTACCGTCCGCAAGCAACCAGTCACGGTGCTCGCCTACGGCGGTCTGCAGCGTATCGACACGGTAAGGCGGATCGGCGAACCAGACTGCAGCGACCGCCGCCGCAGACAGCATCGTACTGCCGGTAACGCGCCGTATTGTTCGGCGGCGAGCCGCCCGGCGCACCACCGCGTCAAGCGGATAACGCGCGCGCAACGCGTCCTTGAAGGGATCGAGCGAGCCGTCTTGAAGGGATGTCGAATCGTGACTACGGGAAGGCTCAGGCAACATCGGCATTTGCCGTCTAGGTACGCAGAGTGTTCTGCAGGATCGGAGTAAGGGCCGTCATCGCACGGGCCATATGTTTGGCCACCATGTTACGCGACATCCGCAATTGTGCCGCCACTTCTTCCTGCGATAAATCGTGCAGTTTGTGGAGGATGAACACCTCGCGGCATCGCTCGGGCAAGGCATTGATGATCTGCTCGAGCTCCTGCACGGTCTGCTGGTAACTCAGGGCCTGCTCTCCGTCGTTATCGTCCGAGCGCGTATCGGGAACAACCACACCCGTCGATTCCGTGTGACTTGCATGCGCCTCATCTCCTCTCCATCGATCGATCGCCCGATGGATAGACATATGCCGCAAAAACGCGAGTGGCGCATGGACGGCGGCTTCAGGAGGCCGCTGGAGAAGCTGGACACCGACATCCTGAACCACATCGCAGGCGAACGCTCGATCGCCAAAGCGACGCCGTACATGGCTGACGAGATCTTCGTAGTGCTTGATGAAGGCAGCGATCAACGAAGAGTGGGCGGAATCGCGGTGCGAGCCTGTCACATTGTTACGGGATGAGCGAGCATCACGCCCGAAATGATAATGCGTCTCATTATTTATGTATATTACAAAGCTGTCAACGCCCGTGAGGTTCGGCAACCGTCATTATCGGGTCGTGACTGCCGCGTGGCCTAACGTTCAACTTCTGGTTTACTTTTTGTCTGCTTCCGCTTTATTCGACAGGGCCTGGATCACCCTCATTAAACGGATCGATACGTTTATCGCGAAGTGAGGTGCCAGGCGATAAACGTTTGTCGTCGTACAACTCTATTTCAATCAAACCCGCTCCCCCCACCTCCCCAACCACAGCATCGCCCCGCACACCCGTCACCCTCGATTCCAGTCCCCAAAACCCGCGATCGAATTTGTCTTTCTGACAGATTCGTCATCTCCTTTACATCTACCTAGCGGGTAAACACTAAATGTGCAGCTCAAACGAGTTTTATAAAATTTGTACGTTGTCGTACAACATTTGAGCCGCCGCCGCGCCTTTGCCTGTCAGCGTATCGAACCCGGTTTAAAGCATTCGCCCTCGATGAAGGCGACCGTGCGGCCCGCAAAAATGCCACCCGCCTTGCGGGCCGTACGACGTACCCCACACCACCCGGCGGTATCCGCGATCCGCTGAGTGATCTATTTCTTAAGGAATGTCACGATGAACAAGAAGTTTGCCTCTTCCCGTGTTTCGATGATCGTCGCAGCCGCGGCGCTGGCGTTCAGCATGGGTTCGGCACAAGCGCGCGTGTTTCGTGTGGCCGACGTCCATGGCGATACCTATCCGACCAACATGGCCGTGAAGTTCATGGGCGAGGAAATCAGCAAGGCGACCAACGGCAAGGATTCGGTGAAGGTCTTCGGCAATAGCTCGCTCGGCTCCGAAAACGACACGATCGACCAGGTCCGCATCGGCGCACTCGACATGACGCGCGCGAACGGCGCGGCGTTCAACGAGATCGTGCCGGAATCGATGATCCCGTCGCTGCCGTTCCTGTTCCGCGACATCGACCAATTCCGCAAGGTGATGTACGGTCCGGAAGGCCAGAAGATTCTCGACGCGTTCACGGCGAAAGGCATGATCGCGCTGACGTTCTATGAAAGCGGCGCACGCTCGATGTACGCGAAGAAGCCGATCAAGTCGCCGGCCGACATGAAGGGCGTGAAGGTGCGCGTGCAGCCGTCGGACCTGATGGTCGACGAAATCAAGGCAATGGGCGGCATCCCGACGCCGATGCCGACCGCCGAAGTCTATACGGGCCTGAAGACCGGCCTCGTCGACGGCGCGGAAAACAACCTGCCGACGTATGAAGAAGGCAAGCACTACGAAGTCGCGACCATCTACTCCGAAACCCAGCATTCGATGACGCCGGAAGTGCTGGTGTTCTCGAAAAAGGTGTGGGACACGCTGAGCCCGCAGGAACAGCAGATCATCAAGAAAGCGGCGGCCGACTCGGTGCCTTACTACCAGAAGCTGTGGACCGCGCGTGAAGCCGATGCGCAGAAGACGGTCACGAAGGGCGGCGCGACGATCATCCCCGCTTCGCAGATCGACCGCGCAGCTTTCGTGAAGGCGATGCAGCCGGTGTGGACGAAGTACGAGAAGACCCCGCAAATGAAGCAGATCGCCGACGAAATCCAGGCCATCAAGTAAGCGGGTTCCTCACGCGGCGGCAACGAGCCTAGCGGAAAATCCGCGGGCTCCTGCCGCTGCGCTTCCTGCGCTTCACCTCAGGCAACACCCTCTTCGGCTCAAGCAACGCCCCGAGCCTGAACGTGCCGCACTCGCGGCCAATCCCCGACTGTTCGAACCCGCCGCAAGGCACCGCCGCTGCGTGCACGAAGTTGCCAATACTTCAAGCAGCCGGCTCATTGCGCCTCCTCATTGCGCCCGCCGGTTAGACAACGCTTCGCGGCCAATAAAAAACCGGTACGCGGAACCCCGCATACCGGTTGTCTATCGGCTCCGCTCGCTCGATCGCACCGGAGCCGTTATCGCCACATCAGCGCGTCGTTAGCGCGCCATGCCCGTCTTACTTGCGCTTCAGTTGCGAGATATCGCGCACCGCGCCGCGATCCGCCGACGTCGCGAGCGCCGCATACGCCTGCAATGCCTGCGACACGACACGCTCGCGGTTCGCCGGCATCCACGCCTTGTCGCCGCGCGCTTCCATCGCCGCGCGACGGCGTGCGAGTTCTTCGTCCGACACCGCGAGATGCATCTTGCGCTCCGGGATGTCGATCTCGATCTTGTCGCCGTCTTCTACCAGACCGATCATGCCGCCTTCGGCCGCTTCCGGCGACGCATGGCCGATCACGAGGCCCGACGAACCGCCCGAGAAGCGTCCGTCGGTAAACAGCGCGCAGGTCTTGCCGAGGCCCTTCGACTTCAGATACGACGTCGGGTACAGCATCTCCTGCATGCCGGGGCCGCCCTTCGGACCTTCGTAGCGGATCACGACGACGTCGCCCGCGACCACCTGGTCGCCGAGAATTGCCTCGACGGCTGCGTCCTGGCTTTCGAACACGCGCGCGCGGCCCGAGAACTTCCACTGCGATTCGTCGACACCAGCGGTCTTCACGATGCAGCCGTTCAGCGCGAGGTTGCCGTACAGCACGGCGAGGCCGCCGTCCTTCGAATACGCATCCGCCTTGCTGCGGATACAGCCGCTCTTGCGGTCCAGGTCGAGCGAGGCAAACGTCGCTTCCTGGCTGAACGCGACCGTGGTCGGAATACCGCCCGGCGCCGCGCGGAAGAACTTCTGCGCTTCCTCGCCCGCGCCGCCGGCGACGTCCCACTTCGCAATCGCGTTGCCGAGCGTGCCGCTATGCACGTTGCCGCACGACAGGTCGAGCAGTTCCGCGCGCGCGAGTTCGCCGAGAATACCGATGATGCCGCCCGCGCGATGCACGTCCTCGATGTGGTACTTGTCGGTCATGGGCGCCGCCTTGCACAGGCACGGCACCTTGCGCGAGATGCGGTCGATATCCGACATCGTGAAATCGACGCCCGCTTCCTGCGCGGCGGCCAGCAGGTGCAGCACGGTGTTGGTCGAGCCGCCCATCGCGACGTCGAGCGTCATCGCGTTCTCGAACGCCTGCTTCGTGGCGATATTGCGCGGCAGGACCGACGCGTCCTCTTCCTGATAGTAGCGGCGGCACAGATCGACGACGAGGCGGCCGGCCTGCTCGAACAGGCCCTTGCGCCATGCGTGCGTCGCGACGATCGTGCCGTTGCCCGGCAAGGCGAGACCGATCGCTTCGGTCAGGCAGTTCATCGAATTCGCCGTGAACATGCCCGAGCACGAACCGCAGGTCGGGCACGCGCTGCGCTCGACCTCGGCGACTTCGGCGTCGCTGATCTTCGGATCGGCGGCCTTGATCATCGCGTCGATCAGGTCGATCTTCGCGATCACCTGGCCGTCGGCCGGCGACTTGACCTTGCCCGCTTCCATCGGACCGCCCGACACGAACACGACCGGAATGTTCAGGCGCATCGCGGCCATCAGCATGCCCGGGGTGATCTTGTCGCAATTGGAGATGCAAACCATCGCGTCGGCGCAATGCGCGTTGACCATGTACTCGACCGAGTCCGCGATCAGTTCGCGCGACGGCAGCGAATAGAGCATGCCGTCGTGGCCCATCGCGATACCGTCGTCGACGGCGATCGTGTTGAATTCCTTCGCCACGCCGCCAGCCGCTTCGATCTGCTGCGCGACCAGCGCGCCCAGGTCGCGCAGATGCACGTGGCCCGGCACGAACTGGGTGAACGAGTTCACCACCGCAATGATGGGCTTGCCGAAATCGTTGTCCTTCATGCCGGTGGCGCGCCACAAAGCGCGGGCGCCGGCCATGTTGCGGCCATGCGTCGAGGTGCGTGAGCGATAGTGAGGCATCTGTGTCCTTGGGGATTGCTGTTATCGAATTGGAATGGCGCGCGGACCCGCCGGGGCGCTGCCGTGGACCCGCCGTGGGCGGCGCCGGCATTCCGCTGGCCCGCGAGCGGTGAGAATCGCCACGGGGCGCGGCTTGCGCTGGAAACGAATAGTGCAAGAGCGCCGGTAAGACGTCCAATATATTTTTCCGGCGCCATCAGGTCGGAAAAGATATTAATCGATTCGAGCGGATCAGGTGATGCCGGCGGCCCCGCTCCGGCGCGCTGACGCTCAAGCCAGCCGCTGAAGCGCGCTCAGCAGCATCCCGTCCGGCCGCGCGAGATCGTCGAGTACCGAAAAATGCGTACACCCCGGCATCGGAACGTAGACGGCGTTCTCGCCGGCGGCGCCGCACGCCGCCGCGTAGTCCTCGGACTGGCGCACGAGCTCCGGCAATTCCGCCGCGCCCACCGCGACGACGGTCGGCACGCCCTTGCCGATGTGATGCAGCGGACTGTAGGCGGCGATTTCGTGCTGGCTCAATTGCAGCTTGTCGTTGAGCCACGACAGGCTGACCGGTTCGAGATCGACCAGCGCGCTGATCGGCAGCGCACGCGTGACGAGCGGGTGCGCGCGATGCAGCGCAGATGACCGCCGGCCGAGTGCCCGCTCAGGCACACGGGCCGACCCGCGATGCCGAGCCCATCCGGGTCCGCGTGCAGATGATCGAGCAGCCGGCCGATCTCGCCGACGATCTGCGTCATCGAGGCTTGGGGCGCCAGCGTGTATTCGGCCAGCACGACATTGAAGCTTCTCGCGAGCGGACCATCGGCGATAAACGCGAAATCTTCCTTCACGCAGTTCTGCCAGTAGCCGCCGTGGATGAAGATGAAGGTGGGCGCATCGGCCTCGCCGCAGGAGAGCCAGTCGAAACGCTCGCGAACGCGCTCGCCGTAACGCAGATCGCGCCGGCCCGGCACACGCTCGTACAGCGTCGCGCTACGCGACTGAAAATCCGCCAGGACTTCCGGAAAGTTAGGAATGGCCTTGGTGTTGTTGTAGGCCGCATCGAGTGTCGGCCGGTCCATGCCGCGATAAACAATCGTCATAGTCTTTGGTCTGGTTCGTTGAGATCGCTGAGTTCGCTGAGATTGCAAGCGCCCAACGGGCGTATCGCAAAAACGTTCGCGACGCGAGGCCTGACGCCTTCGGCGTGCTCACCTTGACTCGCGCAGTGTGTCAAGGGAAAACGGATCGGCACCATGCAGCAGGACTTCGCCCGGCAGTCTCGCACTGGCATTCCAATCGTTCGGCCTCGACTCATTTCGTCATGCCAAAGATCAACTCGCCCGTCTTCATGGGGCTGCACCTTCTCATTTAACTTCGGCGCCTGCAAGCGCAATCGAAGGTGCGATTGTGACGAATTGCAAACTCGGTGCTCTATGATCGAAACGTCCAACGTCGAGCATCGCTTTTCTTGACATTGATCTCGCGTGAGCAGAATAATAGCCCGTTCGGTTAACGAAACGATGTTCATTGCAAGAACATTGAAAAGGAGGGCAGAGGTCCTGACGGCACGCCGCGCACCTGCCCTGTTCGCTCCGTCATGCAAATGACCGGGCATCATTCAGAGCCACACATATGACGCGAGACACTTCCCCCCACCCTGCCGCCCAGCCCGCCACGTCGCGCAGCCTCGTCGAAGGCCTGGTTTACGTTTTCGAGCAGGTCATGCCCGACCCGTTCGTGCTGTCCATCTGCCTGACGTTTTTCGTCGCCGCGCTCGCGCTGCTGATCGCGCCGACCGGAACGCTGCCGACGCTGCTCGATTCCTGGTACACCGGAACATTCGGCATTCTGGGCTTCGCACTGCAGATGATCCTGATCCTCGCGACCGGCTACGCCATTGCGGAAGCCCCCATCGTGCAGCGCGGACTGCGCGCGCTCGCGGCCAACGCGAATACGCCGACGCGCGCCGCGCTGCTCGTGTTTCCGGTCGTCGCGGTGGCGGCGTGGCTCAACTGGGGGCTCGGTCTGATCGTCGGCGCGCTGCTGTCGCGGGAAATTGCACGGCGCGTCGATGTCGATTTCGCGTGGCTCGTCGCCGGCAGCTATTCGGCCTGGTCGATCTGCAACAGCGGGCTGTCGAGTTCGATCGCGCTTTCGCAGGCATCGCACGGCAACGCGCTGAATCTCGTCGAGAAAGCGACTGGCCACGTGGTGCCGCTCGGCGAAACCATCTTCGCGCCGTTCGTGTTCGTTCCGACCGTGCTCGTCGTGGTCGTGATGACCGCGATCTTCATCAGGATGCATCCGAAAGCCGAGAACGTCGTCGCGTTTCGCCAGAGCGGCGAGGAAGCCGCCGACGCACCAAGCGACGATCCGCATGCTCGCGCGAGCGGTGCCTCGTCGCTCGCGGCGCGCCTCGAACGATCGGTTCTCGGCACGCTGCTGCTGCTCGCGCTCGGCATCGGCTACCTCGCAATGACGTGGCACAAGGAAGGCTTCGATCTCGACATCAACAACACGATCCTGATCTTCCTGCTGATCGGGCTCGCGCTGCAGCGCACGCCGATCGCCTACGCGAATTCGATCCGCCGCGCGGCGCGTCAGACCGGTTCGATGCTGCTGCAATACCCGATGTACGGCGGCATCATGGGCATCATGAAGGGCACGGGCCTCGCGTCGATGATCGCGAAAGCGTTCGTGACGATTGCCTCGCCGGCCACGCTGCCGTTGTGGAGCTATCTGAGTTCGCTGATTATCACGCTGCTCGTGCCGAGCGCCGGCGGTCACTGGGCAGTGCAGGGTCCGTTCGTGCTGCCTGCCGCCATCAGCCTGCACGCATCGGTGCCGCGTACCGCAATGGGCGTGGCGATGGCCGAGAACGTGTCGAACATGCTGCAACCGTTCTGGGCCGTGCCGATCGTCGCGATCGCGGGCATCCGCATTCAGCGCGTCATGGGCTATACGGCAGTGACGTTCGCCGTGTCGCTCGTGATCTATGCCGTGGCGCTGTGGCTCGTGCCGTAGGTGCCGTGGGTGCTGTAAGCGCCGCCATCAATGCAATGGCCTCGCTCGAGCGAAGCCATTGCCGTTAAAAAAGGCCGATGAAGCTATGCTTCATCGGCCTTTTCCTCTTCTACCCTGGCAAGCGCTTTTACATCTTCATGACGTCGAGCAGCGTCTTCTTACCGTCCTTGTAGTCGTACAGCGAGATGACGCCGTGCTGCAGGTCACCCTTCGCGTCGAACGTCGTTTCGCCGGTCACGCCCTTGTAGTCGGTGCCCGACACTTTCGCGAGCACCTTCGCCGGATCGGTCGAGTTAGCGCGCTTCATCGCATCGACGACGATATACACCGCATCGTACGTGAACGGTGCGTCGAATTCGATCGGATGGCCGAAGCGCTTCACGTACTTGGCCGCGAATTCCGCGCCGCCGTTCATGCGCTCGACCGCCATACCGGCCTGCGAGCACACCACGTTGCCTGCCGCCGGGCCGGCGAGATCGGCGAGGCTTTCCGTGCAGACGCCGTCGCCCGACAGCATCTTCGCGCGCAGACCGAGTTGACGCGCCTGCTTCGCGAACGGACCGCCGGTGGCATCCATGCCGCCGTACATGATCGCATCGGGATTCTCGCCCTTGATCTTGGTCAGAATCGCGCGGAAATCGACGGCCTTGTCGTTGGTCGCATCGTGCGACATCACTTTCAGGCCGAGTGCCTTCGCGGTCTTTTCGAATTCGTTCGCGAGACCTTGACCGTATGCAGTCGAATCGTCGACCACCGCGACGCTCTTCACATTCAGGTTTTTCGCGGCATAGGTCGCGAGCGCGGGGCCCTGCTGCGCGTCGGTCGCGACGACGCGATAGGTCGTCTTGAAGCCCTGCTGCGTATAGGCCGGGTTCGTCGACGAAGGCGAAATCTGCGCGATGCCCGCATCGCTATAGATCTTCGAGGCCGGGATCGATGCGCCCGAGTTCAGATGGCCGACCACCGCAACGACCTTGTCGTCGACGAGCTTCTGCGCAACCTGGGTCGCCTGGCGCGGGTCGCCGGCGTCGTCCTGTGCGTCGAGCACCAACGTGACCTTCTGGCCGTTGATCGTGAGACCCTTCGCGTTGATTTCCTCGATCGCGAGACGCGCGCCGTTTTCGTTGTCCTTGCCGAGGTGGGCGGAGCCGCCCGTCAGCGGACCGACGTGACCGATCTTGACGATCTGGTCCGCGTTCGCGGTGCCCACCATGCTTGCGAATGCCACGACCGCGGCGCTAACCGGCAACAGCTTATGAAACTTGAACGACATACGACACATCTCCTCTTTGCTTGCCAACCGGCTGGTTGGCGTTCCTGATCCTTCCGAATCCATCGCCATGCAGCAATGGATAAATCGAATCGCGGCGCGTCCCGCGCTATACGCGGGAAATACACCGGCAGCCGCTATTTTTGCTGCAGCACGATAACGCAAAACCGCCGGAAACGACAGGCTAAAACACAAACGGGCTTGATGCGATATCGCCAAAGCAGTATCGCCAATACTTTTTTCAGTCTGTTTTCTGAATTGCCGCGCTCGAGAAAGCGTTATCAAGCGTCACGAAAAGTGCGCGAGAAATGCGGCCCGGATAGCGGGCCCGCATGCGGTGCTTCAACCTTTGGGAGACGTCACGAGTTGCAGCGGCGTCTCGATCAGCGTCGACAAGTCGCGCTGCTTGCGCCGCTCGGTGACCGCCCGCAACGCGAAGTCGATACCGAACACGGCCTGGCGGTCGGCGAACTGGTTCATCGTGGCAAGCACGCGGCCATCGGCGAGCAAGGGCTTGATCGCATCGATCGCGTTATAGCCGGTCACATAGACGCTACCGCTTCGGCCCGCGTCGCGAATCGCATCGACCGCGCCCATCGCCATGCTGTCGTTGCCGCACAGCAGTGCGCGAATCTGCGGATGCTCGCCGAGCATTTTCGCGGCCACGTCGCGGCCCTTGGCGTAGTCCCAGTTGCCGGACTCCACCGCGACGACCTTCACGTTCGCCGCGTCCATCGCATCGCGGCTGCCGGCCGTGCGCTGCTGCGCATTGGTGCTGACCGAAATGCCCTCGATGATCCCCACCTCGTCGCCGGCCTTCAGGTGCCTGGCCAGATAATCGCCCACCTGCTTCGCGCCGTTGCGATTGTTCGGCCCGACGAACGGCACGGAAATGCCGGCGGCCGCCTGCGCCGCGTCGTCGAGCGGATTGTCGATCGTAATCATGATGACGCCGGCCTTGATGCCGCGCGCGACGACGGCGACGAGCGCCTTCGAGTCGGTCGGCGCGAGCACGATCGCATTCATCTGCGCCTTGATCATGTCCTCGACGATGCGAATCTGCGCGGCCGTGTCGGTCTGTTTGGCCGTGCCGTGCAGGGTCAGACTCAATTGCGACGCGAAGTGCCGCTGATAATTGCGTGCGGCATCGACCATCGAGACCGTGAACGGGTCCGACATCGACTTCAGCACGAGCGCGATCTTGCGCTTCGCGCCGGGCAGCGCTTCAGCGCATGCGTCGCTCGCGAAGAGGGCGGGCAGGCCCGCGAGTCCGCTTGCGGCCAGCGTACCGGCGAGCAGTATGCGGCGGCGCAGGTTCGGCGTCATCGCGCGTCTCCTTCGCTGCGGCCCTGGCGTATCGCGGTAGCGCGCGCCTTCAGTGCCGATGCAGGATTATCGTGGCGCCGGCCGTGCCGGTATCGTCGCATGCTCATTGTGCGTCCTTCAGGGCCGCGAGGCTCGCGGCAATTTCATCGAAGAGTGGCCTGCTGTCGATCTCGTCGCTCAGGCAGCGCGCCTGCAACGCCGCGAGTTGCGCGACGGCGGCGCGACGAGGCGGCGTATCGGGCACTTCGCACCGCTCGATCAGTTCTTCGAGCAGACAGCCATAGGCCCGCACTTCGAGCCGCTGCAAGGCCATGCCTGAACTTCGATCACCGGCATCATAAAACGATGCCGCGCCGAAATCGCCGAGCAATGCATGCCCCGCACCGCCATGCAGGATATTGTGCGCGTACAGGTCGCCATGCATGACGCCACGCCGATGCAGATGACTCGCGACGTCCGCGATGCCGCTTGCAATGCCGAGCACGGTCGCGAGATCGAAACGCGTGCCGTCGCGATAGACGTCGCGCGTGCACGACTCGAAGCTCGGCGGACCCGCGAGGTTGGCGAAGCACGGATCGACCAGTTCCATCACGAGACCGTGCGCGCCCGCCGGATGATCGACCACCTTGCCGAGCACCGGAATCAGGTTCGCATGGTCGCCGCCGCGAATGCAAGCGGCCATTTCACAGTCGGGCAACCCGTCGCTCGTCACCGCGCCTTTGAAGAGCTTTACGGCGACCGCATGTGGCTCGCGCTCCGGCGCATCCGCACGGCCGGCAAACAGCGAGGCGCGATGAATCACGCCCGACGCGCCTTCGCCCAATGGCTGTTCGAGCTTCAACGCGTTCCAGCGAATCGCGCGGATCGGCATATCGATCAGCGCCGCATTTTCGAGCGCCATGCCAAACGGATTGCCCGCATAGGCGAGCCATGCCAGGCGCGGCAGACGCAACAGCCAGCGCGGCAAGGCGTCGAAGCGATTCGCCGCGAGCCGAAGCAGTTCGAGCCGCGAGCACGCGGCCAGTTCCTCGGGCAAGGCGTGCAAGCGGTTGCCGGCCAGCATCAGCTTCTGCAATTGCGCACAGCGGCCAAGCTCGGCGGGCAAGCGTTCGATCTCGTTGTCGGTCAGAATCAGCCAGCGCAATGACGGCGGCAATGCGCGGCCCGGCACGGTACGGATGCGATTCGCCTTGAAGCCGATCATGCTCAATTGCGCGCATTCGCCAAGCACCTCGGGCAATGCGGTGAACGGGTTATTGGATGCGAAGAGAATGCGCAACTTGCGCAGGCGCGGCAGATCGTCGGGCAACGTCGAGAGCACGTTGTTCGAGAGGTCGAGCACTTCGAGCGTATCGGCGAGATCGAAAATCTCGCGCGGAAATTCGCGCAGGCCGCCTGCCAGCTTGAGCTGGCGCGTACCCGCCAGTTGCCCGGCCCGCAGTTGTTCTAGAGTCGTAATCACGATCGAGGAGAAGAGATTCGGGTAGCGCCGCGCGTCGTACCGAAGGTATCAATTCTACTGAGTCGCGAGCCGTCTGCGGTACAGTGACATGATCGTCGTATCAAATACGGCCATGCAATGCGAATGAAATAGCAATATCTGGAGCGCCTTCGGACAACGCGGCGAGCACACTGCTCCATAACGGCGCGCCTTCTCGCGCCGGTCGGCCCGAATGGCCTCACCCCGTCAGGAGTCAAGCAAAGTGACTTACACATACAAATTGATCGACTCGCCCGTTGGGCAGTTGAAGCTCGTGGCCAGGGGCGATTGCCTTGCCGCGATTCTGTGGGAAAACGACAAGCCGAACCGGGTGCGCCTCGGCGAAATGAGCGAAGCGGGCGAACACCCGGTGCTCGTCGAAACCGAGCGGCAATTGCGCGAGTATTTCGCGGGCACGCGCGACGCGTTCGATCTGCCGCTCGATTTTCAGGGCACCGAATTCCAGAAGAAAGTGTGGCAGGCATTGCTGACGATCCCGTTCGGCCAAACCCGCAGCTACACCGAGATCGCCCAGCAGATCGGCAGCGTCAACGCGGTGCGCGCGGTGGGCGCGGCCAACGGCAAGAATCCGATTTCGATCGTCGCGCCATGTCATCGCGTGATCGGTGCGTCGGGCGATCTGACCGGCTTCGCTGGCGGACTCGCGAACAAGATGCTGCTGCTCTCGCTCGAAGCGGGGCAGACTTCGCTGGAAGCGGCGGCCGATGAGGCAGCAGATGCAATGACAGATGCCGCAGCGAAGGCACGGCCGCCGGCGCCGAAGCCCGCCTCCACGCAAGCGGCACAGGCCAGGCAAGACAGCGCGCAGCCTCAACCCGCGCGCCATACGGCGAGCCGCGGAACGCAGGCTTCGTTGTTCGGCAACTGAGCCCGACGCATCCCGCGTGCGGCTGCAACGGGCGATAACGGGCGATAAATCGTCCGCGATGGACGCCAGCGGCGGCGCATGCAGCACCTATCCTTAAGATGCCATTTCGGCATCGATCGGGAGGACGACATGCGGATGCTTCTCAACATACAAATACCCAACGAGCCATTCAACACGCTCGTGCGCGAAGGCCGCGCCGGCGAATTGATCGCGCAGATACTCGAAGAAACGAAGCCCGAGAGCATCTACTTCACCGAGCAACGCGGCAAACGCGGCGCGGTGGCGGTCGTGAACATCGACGATGCCTCGGCGATTCCCGCACTCGCCGAGCCGTGGTTCCTGAAGCTCGACGCCGAGTGCGAACTGCGCATCGCGATGCTGCCCGCGGATCTGATGAAAGCCGGGCTCGACGGGCTCGGCTCGAAATGGAAATAACGGGGAAAACCGCAGCGCGCCCCGTTTGACGACGCCGGCGGCAAGACGCAACTCACCGCACCGCCGGCGCGGCCATCCCTCAGGCGCGCTGGGCGGCCGCTTCCAGCAGCATCGAAGCGGCGGCGGTCGCCGCGACCTGGCAGCCGAGCACGATATGCTCCTCTGCCGTGTCTTCGATAAAGTCGTGGCTCACGCCGCCGATGCTCGGCACGAACATCATGCAGGCGGGCATACGGCGCGCGATCACCTGCGCGTCGTGCGCGGCGCCGCTCGGCATGCGCAGCCATTGCTCTGGCGCGAGCGCTTCGGCGGCGCGCGCCAGATGACCGGCAAGCGCCGCATCCATGCTGACGGGCTCGATCGGCTCGTCGATCTTCTGCCATTCGACGCTCACCGCGTGATGCGCGTTGAAGTCGCGCACGAGTTCGGCGAGCCGCTGTTCCATCGCCTGCAGACGCGCGGGGTTCGCGTCGCGGAATTGCAGATACATGTCGGCCGCGCCCGGCACGACGCTCATCGAGCCCGGATCGAGATCGATGCGGCCCACGGTCCAGACCGTGTCGGCATCCGCAAGCTGTTCGAATGCCTCGTTCATGCGCGCGATGAACGCCACGAGCGCCGCGCCCGCGTCGCGGCGGATCGCCATCGGCGTCGTGCCCGCATGATTGCGCTGGCCCGTGAAGCGCAAACGCAACTCATGCATCCCGACGATCGTCGTGACGACGCCGATCGATTTGCCGATCGCTTCGAGCCGGCCACCCTGCTCGATATGCGGCTCGAAATACGCGACGTGCCGCCCCGCTTCGAAATGCGCGCGCGGCCGTCCCGCGAGCCCGGCCGCCGCGAGCACGTCTTCGAGACGCTCGCCCTGGCGGTTCGCCGCGCCGCGAATCGCTTCGTCGACCGCCTCGCCGACGAAGCTGCGGCTGCCTAGCAGGCCGGAGAAGGTGCCCTCTTCGTCGATCCACGAGGCGACGTCCACCGCGAGATGACGCGTTGCCTCGTTCTCCGCGAGCGCGCGGGCGATCTCGAGGCCGTACATCACGCCCAGCGCGCCGTCGAGCCAGCCGCCGGTCGGCTGCGTGTCGGTGTGCGAGCCGACCAGCAGCGCGGGGCCGCCGTTGCGCGAGCGCCCGAACACGGTTCCGACGCCGTCGATGCGCGCCTCGAGCCCGGCTTCCGTCATCCGGCCGACGAGCCATGCGCGCGCCGCCAGATCCACCGGCGACAGCGAGAGCCGCACCACGCCGGGACCGGTCGCGCCGAAACTGCGCAGATGTTTAAGGTCGGCCATCAGGCGGGTCGGGTTGATGTTTACCACGTTGTTATCTCCTGCGATCGGATTCATGTCGTTACTGCTTCCATAGCGGCTGTTTTGCCGAACGATCACGGCCTCACTGGACCGGCGCGGCGTGCCTGGCGTGCCCGACGTGCCGATAGGCGGCTCGCGCTGCATCTGCATGCATGTGCGGCGCGCATCGGGCTTCGCCACGCGCTTATCTGCGTATGTCGAGCGCCAGCGCCGCCTCGCGAAAATCGCCCGGCGACATTTCGTAAGCGCGCCGGAACGCGCGATTGAAATCCGACGCGCTATTGAAGCCGAGGCCATACGCGACTTCGATCACCGGCCTGTGCGGATAGCGATGCAACTCGTCCGCCGCTTCGCGCAGCCGCCGGTTGCGAATATACGCGGCGAGTCCGCCCTCCGGCTCGAACAGACGATACAGCGTGGGCCGCGAAAGCTGCGATACGGCGAGCACCTTGTCGATCGTCAGATCCGCCTGGCCGAGATGCGCGTCGATATAGCGGCGCGCGCTCGCGAACATCGCCGTGCGCGCCGCCGCGCGCGCGTTGCCGGTCAAGCCAGTCTGCCTGCCGAAGGCCGCGGCGATCAGCATCGCGCAGCCGCGGAGCGCCTCGTAGGCGGCCTGCGGGCTCATCTCGGGCAACGAGCGGGACAGCTCGGCAAGATGTGCGGGAATCATCCGCGCGAGCGGCGAATGATATTCGATCACGCGGCCATGAATCGACGCCGCCTCCGGCAGCACCGCCTCCACGATCTCGCGGGGCACGAACAAGGCCATCACGCGGCATGGGCCGCGCGTCATCCACATCGGCTGGTTCAGATCGAGCGCGAGAATGCCGGGCACCGTTTGCACCGCATTGCGCTTCGGATAAAGACCCGTCGCGGTTTCGACCACGCCGTCCACGGCCACATGAAACACGAACTGGCACACGTTGTCGGTGGAGATGCGCGCGACCGCGCGCGTTTGCTCGACCGGATCGGTGCGGCAGTCCATGAAAGCCATGCCGCCGACGCGGTAACTGTCGATGCTGCCGCGAAAACCGTCGGCCAGTTGCCGGCGCGAGATCGGCACGTCGAGAAAATGGCCGACGCGCTCGCGCCACGCGGGCAACTGCAGGCGCGCGGCGCTACCGTAAGTATCGAAGTGGCTATAGTCGCAAACCGGAGCGGCCGCGTAGCCCGTTGCGGAATCGGTCGTCAAGATGTCCTCGCGTGAATCGCGTGAGGCGCGGCGGGATGCCCTGCGCCGCGCCTTTCTGCCCCTGTCGGCCCCGTCTGCCACTGAACGGCGCTAAGCGCTCATTTCCACAAGGTACGGCCGAAGAACGTCAGCGTACGATCCCACGCCTGCTGCGCCCATGCCGGATCGTACTGCGTCGCCGCGATGCGGCCCGGTCCGACGGCCGTTTCGTTCGCGAACGCGTGGCGCGCGAGATAGCGGTGAAACTCGAGGTCGACGTTCGCCTCGCCGAGCTTCTTCTCGAGCACGTCGACGGTTTCCGCCGCGAAGAATTCGTCCTGCAGAGCCCAGTGGCCCATCACCGGCACCTTGATTTTCGAGGCGTCGAGATAATCGAGCGGCGGAAAACCATACCAGACGACGCCGGCCGCCACTTCGGGCACGTTGCACAGCGCGAGCAACGTCAGCGCGCCGCCCATGCAAAAGCCGGTCACGCCCACGTTCGCCGCGTACTGCTTCAGGTACTGCACCGCGCCGCGCACGTCCTGGGTGGCGGCGTCGCCGAAATCGAGGCTGCTCATCAGATGGTGCGCTTCCTCTTGCTCGACCGTCGACTTGCCGCGATAGAGGTCGGGCACGAGCGCGAGGTAGCCGGCCTGCGCGAGACGGTCGGCGACACCGCGAATCTGCCCGTT
The DNA here is from genome assembly GCF_011752945.1 of Paraburkholderia sp. Cy-641. Classification (NCBI taxonomy): domain Bacteria; kingdom Pseudomonadati; phylum Pseudomonadota; class Betaproteobacteria; order Burkholderiales; family Burkholderiaceae; genus Paraburkholderia; species Paraburkholderia sp. Cy-641. The sequence goes on along the minus strand of NZ_VWWM01000004.1, from coordinate 22,275 downwards.
CACGCCCCACCATTCCTGGATCACGACGACCGCGGGCGCGCCCTCCGGTTTCCGCGGTTTGGCCAGGTAGCCCTGAAGTTGCCGGCCATCGGGACGGTTGAAGGTAATCATCGAACCTGCTGGCTGCGTCATGGGTTTCTCCTCGGATAGACGAAACCGGTAGCATAGCGCCTGTCCCGCGAATCCTGCGCTATCGGCTCCCGCGCTTCAAACCGGCGCCTCGAACGGGCGTAGCGCCGTTCAATTCGGCGTCTTATCGACTCCGTATCGGCGCCTTATTCGAGCCGGCCAATATCTGGATAAGCAGAAGAACTTTTTTACAATTAATTTAGCCTCATTCGTACCCACAAATTTCAGGGCTGACGTTATACTTGCCGCCATGCTTTCTGGTTAATACCCCACTCGCCAGCGCCATCGGCCAAACATGCCGTCCCAGCCTGACGAGGGAAACCGCGACGCGATATTCATACGCTCCGGTTTCCGGCTCGAAGTCCCGTGCACCGTGCCCTGCGCCGGTTTGTGGGCATGTCTCTCAGGTTCTGGCAAACATCCTCGGACGCCAGGATCTTTAGGCCGACACATCGTGTCGGCCTTTTTTTATTCCGCAAACCTTGTATTTACGGCAATCTGTCAAATTCCTGCCACGCAAATCATAGTTTCGCCAAAAAATCACACGCGATATCTCAAAATTAATACGCCCGGTCTCCGCCTATCCTGTTTCCCACATTCCAGAAAATTTAAGCGCTTTTATCTAATGATTGGGTAATCAGTGAATAAAACCCGCTGTATTGCGCGGCGTGTCAGAACCGTTCGAGCAGGCCGAATTGCACGCCCGCGACCGGCGCGCCCGGATAAGCCACCGGCAGTCCGGTCACGTTGACGCCGCGCAGCGTAAAGCTTGCGTCGTCGTGATTGGCGAGATAAGCGGCGTTGAAGTAAAGCAGCAGCGTGGGCGAAACGTCGTATTCGAAGGCGGCGCTGAACTGGTCCGCGTTCGCGCCCGCCAGCGTGTAGTCGCGTACGTGCGCATAGCCGAGCGAGGCGCGCGCGACGGCGGAAAAACGGTACTGCGCCGACAGCGATCCGCCCGCGCCGTGATACACCGGCGTGCCGCCGTCGCCGTTGAAGAAGGCGAGCCACACGCGCAACTTGCCGAAGCCGTAGCTCGCGCCGCCGAGATTCGCGCGCAGCGCGCCGGCGCCGTGCGTCTGCTGATGCGCGTACAGCACGTGCAGTCCGTCGAGCCGATAGGATGCCGTGACGTAATAGCCGTCGAGGCCGTTGCCGTCGTCCTCGGAGGGATCGCGCGTCGCCATCATCACGGTCGCGTCGAAACCGGCGATCCGCGGCGACAGATAGGTGAACGCATTGTTCGCATACGGCGTGATCTTCGACAGATTGTTGAGCCCCGAGGCGATCGTGCCGGCGCCGAACGCGTCGAGACCGCCCTTGAACGGGATGTAGATCGGCGAATATTGACGGCCCATTCTCACTTCGCCCCACGCGCCGCGCGCGCCGATCCACGCCTGCCGGTTGAACAGCGAACCGGGCACCTGCAACGAGCCGTCGGCCGAGCTGAAACCGTTTTCGAGCGTAAACACGATCGCCGTGCCGCCGCCGATCGGCTCCGCGCCATGCAAGCCCACGCGCGAACCGCGATACGCGCCCGAATCCATGCGCGGCGTCCAGCCGGAGCCGGGATCGGTGATTTCGATGCTGGTGTCGAAGACGCCATAGAGCGAGACGAAGCCGGCGTTCATGTCGGCGGCGGCCGCCTCGCGCAGGCAAGGGAGCAGCAGCGCGGCGCTCATGGCGACGGCCCGGCCAAACCTCGCCGCATCGCGTTGGCGCCATGCGGCCGCGAGGATCGTGCGGGCCGTCTTGAGCAATGAAGCCGGGGCGTCGTGCAGGATGAAGTCCTCCGCGGACACATATCGGACATATATCGCGAGCGAACTTACCACGTTCGGCCAGGTTCGACCATGTTCGGCACGCATGGGCCGGCGCCTTCCCGCACGCACAGCGAAACCGGCCATTTTTTACCCTCCCCGTGTCTCTTTTCGTTCAACGAATAGTTTCGATTAAGGGGAAACCCGTATAATCATCAAGAGGTCAGACAACTAGCATTGCACGAAGCCGCCAAGAGCCCGACCCGCCCGCCACCGCGCAGCGCCCACCCGAACCGCCTTCTGCCCGACACGTGAATTCCACCGCCTCCGCTTCCGCCCTGCCGTTTCGCAACGCCCTCCTCGCGATGCTCGGCATCGGTCTCGTCAACATGCTGGTCGCGCTCGACCAGACCGTCGTCAGTACCGCGCTGCCGTCGATCGTCGCCGAATTGCACGGCTTCGAATACTTCGCGTGGATCGCAAGCGCCTACCTGCTCGCCTCGGTCGTGACGGTGCCGGTGTTCGGGCGGCTCGGCGACTACTTCGGCCGCAAGCGTTTCGTGATCGCCTCGGTCATCACGTTCACGGTGGCGTCGGTGCTGTGCGGGCTCGCCAACGACATGCTGTTTCTCGTCATCGCGCGCGGGCTGCAGGGCATCGGCGGCGGGATGATGGTCGGCACCGCGTTCGCCTCGATCCCCGATCTGTTCCCCGATCCGCGCACCCGCGTTCGCTGGCAGGTGGTGCTGGCCGCGGCATACGGCATCGGCACGGCGGCGGGGCCGTCGCTCGGCGGCTGGATGAGCGAACACCTCGGCTGGCGCTCCACGTTTCTCGTCAACCTGCCGGTCGGCGTGGCGGCGCTCTATTTCACCTGGGCGCATCTGCCGAGCTTCCGGCGTCCGCAACAGGACGAAGTGAAAATCGACTGGCTCGGCGCGGCGCTCGTCGCAGCCGTGCTCGGCGGCTTGCAGGCGTTGATCGAAGGCGTGCCGAAGCATGGCCTCACGACCGGCAACGTCGTGCTCGGCACCTGCGTGGTCCTTGGCACGGTTGCGCTGCTGATCTGCGAAAAACGCGCGACGCACCCGATCATTCCCCTCGACCTGTTCAAGGACTCGCAGCTCGTCACACTGTTCACGCTCGGCATGCTGTCCGGCTTCGTGATGTTCTCGCTGATCTTCTTCGCGCCGCTGCTGCTGCAAGGCGGCTTCGGCCTCTCGCCGCAACAGGCCGGCCTGCTCGCCACGCCGATCGCCGCCTGTATCGCGCTCGGCAGCCTGCTGAACACGCGCATCGTGATTCACATGAAAAAGCCCACGCGGATTCTCTCGATCGGCTTCGCCCTGCTGATGTTCGCGTCGATCGCGCTTGCGTTTGCCTATCCCGATACGCCGCACGTGCGCATCGCGCTGCCGATGGCCGCGGTCGGCATCGGGCTCGGGTTCATCCTCAACAATCTGAACGTGTTCGCCCAGGAGATCGCCGGGCGCGAACGCTTCGGCATCACGACCGCGCTGCTGCAATCGACGCGTATGGTCGGCGGCATGCTCGGCACGAGCATCGTCACGACCGTGGTTTCGCATCACTACCGCAGCGTCGTCACGCGCACGATGAGCGTGCTCGGCGAGCCGGCCGCGTCGCAATGGCAGCCGCGTTTCGTCGATCTGCGCATTCTGATCGACGAAGCATCGCGCATCCGCTTGATCGCCGATATGAAACCGTCGGGACTCGACACGCTCGCGCTGATCGATAGCGCGCGCGATGCGCTCGTGCAGTCGATCCATCTCGGCGTGTGGCTGACGGCGGTGGCATCGCTCGCGGCCGCGCTGCTCGTGCCGCGCATTTCGCACGTGGTGTTTCACAAGAACTGAGCGGTTCGGTTGCGATCGGCGAATCGCGCGTGCCCTGCTCGAATAAAAAAGCTCCCCGGTCCGCATGAAGGCACGGGGAGCGAATGGGCAGGTCGAAGAGGCTGGATAACGTCTCGCCAGGCTCTCCGTCGCATCCCAAGGAGATGAACGTCAGGGGAGCCTGCTCACTGAACCGTGGCTTTGGCTCGAAGATTCTTCACCATTCTGTCGACGAGTTCGGCCTGTGCCTGCTGGTACAGCATCGGCTTCATGTCCTCGAACGAGGGCACCTGCAACGGGCGGGTGTCATCCACTTCTATGACGTGAAAGCCGTAGCCGGTTTTAACCGGAGTCTGCGTGTATTCGCCCTTGTGCAAATGAGCCATCGCGTCGGCAAACGGTTTGACGACCTTGCTGGACGTGACCCAGCCCAGGTCTCCGCCGTTATATCTCGAACCCGGATCGACCGATTCGCGAGCAAGGTCCGCGAACGATGCGCCCTTATTGAGCTTCGCAATGATGTCTTTGGCTGCGCCTTCATCCTTGACGAGGATATGGCGGACTTTATATTCGGTACTCCCGCCTTTCGCCTTCATGTCGTTGTACATCGCCCGCAATTGATCGTCAGTGACAGGATTTTTCTTGAGAAAGTCCTGCATGTACTCCCTGACGATTTCAGTCTCCCATGTTGCCTGAGCCTGAGCCAGAATCTTTTGCCGGGCCGCCTCGGCGCGCGCCGCGACGTCCGGTTGCCGGTCGAAGCCGGCCTTCTGCGCCGCCTGGAAGATGACTTCGCGGCGCACCAGTTCGTCGCGCACGTGGTCGGTCAATTGCGGCGAATCGGGAAAACCTTGCGCATGCGCCTGTCCGATATACAAGTCGGCGTCTGCTTGAGAAACCGGTTTGCCGTTGACGGTGACAAACGGCTTTTCCGCGGCACTCGCGGCCAGGGGAAGCGTTGCACCGAACACCAGTGCAAGCATCCATCGTGATAGTACTTTCATTCGGCGGACCACTCAGGTTGGTTCGAGCGCTTATGCCGGAGTCCGAAGGAGCATCGGACTCCGGCGACTTACGCAACGTTAAACACGACGTTATTGCGTAATCGTTCCCGCAAGCGTCAGGCTGCGCGACGAGTTACCGACGTACACCGAATAAGAACCGGCCGGGGTCGTCCACTGCTGCGAGTCTTTGTTCCAGGTGCTGAGCGGATGATTCGGCGCGGCCGGATCGATCGTGATGGACACCGTCTGCGATCCGCCGGCATTCAGACTGACCTTCTGGAATCCCACCAGACGCTTGGGCGGCTCTCCAGCCGAGCTCGGCAATGCGACGTACACCTGCGGCACTTCGGCGCCCGCCACGGAACCCGTGTTTTTCACGACCGCGGTCACCGTGTACGTGCCGTTCGCGCCGGAACTCACGGTCGGGTTGGTAATCGTGAAGGTCGAGTACGAGAGGCCATAACCGAACGGGAATGCCGGTGTCTTACCCATCGCGTCATACCAGCGATAACCGACATTGAGTGCCTCGGAGTAAGTCACCGTCGCGCTTCCGTTGATCGACACGCCGGGATACTGATAAGGCGTGATCGAATCCATGAAGCCCTGGCCGACCTGCGGGAACGTCACCGGCAGCTTGCCGGACGGATTCGCAACACCCCACAGCAGATCCGCCACGATATGCCCGTCTTCCTCGCCCGGGAACCACGTTTCGAGAATCGCGCCCGGTGCGGACGTGCCGCCCGTGAGAAGCGAAGGATCGAGAGCCTCGGCGGCGCTGTCCTTCAGCACGAGCACGGTATTGCTGTTTGCCGCGACGATGGTCTGGAGCAACGCCAGCGTGTTGCTGTTCTTCGCGGTACTCGAGGTCGTGATCGAGTTCGACTTCGGCGCATACCAGTCGAGCGTATTCAGGTATTTGCCGGTGTCGAGCGTCAGGCCCGTCGAGTCCGTAAATGTCGCCTGGTCAGCGCCTTCTTCCGACATGGAGCCGGCCATGAAGATCACGGCATCGGCGCTGGTCACCGCTGTCGTCACGGCCGAGATGGACGCGGCCGCGCCATCGATCGTGGCGGTCGAATTGCTGTCGTCCACGAGCGCCAGGTGAACCGTTGCGCCGGTGTTCCCGAGATTGGCGAGCGTGTCCTTGATGCCCTGCACCGGCGTCACCGTGTACAAGGCGACGACATCGGAGCTGCCGCCGCCGGAACCCATCGGGTTGCCGACCGAGCTGCCGCCGGCCACGGCCTGCTGGGCATAGACCTGCGTCGCCTTGCCGACCACGAGCACGTTTCGAACCGTCTTTTTCAGAGGCAAGGTACCGTTGTTCTGCAGCAGCACGGCGGCCTGCTCGCCGATCTGCTTCGCGACCGTACCGTCCGCCGTCGCATTGATGGCAGTCTGAGCAATCGGCCGATCGAAGATACCCGCGCGGAACATCTGCGTATAGCGACGCAGCAGCGCATTGTCGATGTCCGAGGTCTGAATCTGGCCCGAAGCCAGCGCCGCGTTCAGGTTCGCCGGGGTCCAGTTCTGCGGCAGCGGCATTTCGTTATCCATACCGGCCAGCATGGTCGGCGCGGTGCTATGCGCGGCGAAGAAGTCTGATTGCACGTAGCCCTTGAAGCCCCATTGCCCGCGCAGAACATCGGAGAGAATGTGCTTCTGTTCGCACATCGAGAAACCGTTCACCGAGTTATACGAACACATGACGGCGCCGACGTTGCCTGCTTTCACCGCCATCTCGAACGGCAGCATATAGAGCTCGTGCAACGTCTGATCGTCGACGCTCTCCTGAATCGTCATGCGATTCGTTTCCTGTTCGTTCGCCACCAGGTGCTTGGCCATCGCAATCATGCCGTGAGCCTGCACGGCCTGAATTTCGGCGACCCCCATCGTGCCCGTGAGATACGGGTCCTCGCCCATGTACTCGAAATTGCGGCCGCCCACCGGCAAGCGTGCCAGGTTCATACCGGGCGCTTCGAACACGTGCAGCGCCAGATTCCCGCCCTCGACGCCGACCACGTTACCGAACTGGGTTGCCACGGAAGGATCGAACGAGGCCGCCATCGCGATCGCCGATGGCAAGGCCGTCGCCTTGGCCGAACTGGAATCCGTATAGGCTGCATAGCCCGTTACGGACGGAGAAACGCAATCGTTCTGGCCGATGCCGACAGGGCCATTGGTAATCCGCAGAGTCGGAATCGCGTACTTCGCGAGACCGAGAATGTGCCGCGCGCCATAGCACTGCGGCAACTCGGGCAGAATCCCGGGGGTCGAACCTGCTAGTTGCTCCTCCTTGTCGGCGAGCGTCATGGCAGGGACAAGCAGTGCCGCGCGTGCTTCGGGAGAAAGCGACGTATTCATCCACGGCATTGCGGCTGACGGCGTCGATGCCGGGGTGGGCGCCGAAGCCGTCGACGATGGGTTGGGGTTATTGCTGCCTCCGCACGCCGCCAGAAAGAACATGATGCTTGCGGCGGCGGCGGTTCTCCTCTGAATGAATTTCACAGACATTGTCTTTCCTCAATTGTTATAGGCACAAATGCGCGAGACGCACTGCTCGTTCTAGTACTAAGGATTACTACCTGATGAGTTGTTATGACCCGGCCGGCTGTCTCCCTTCAGCTTCGACTCCCAAAAGCATGCAGGCCTGACTGGAAGCTTTTCGTCCCTTGATGTTCATCCGCGTGCCGAATCGAACCTCGGGCTAACAGCGGCGACACGGTCTGCTATCCAGTGATAGGCATCGTAGATATAAATTCGTCATCAGACGACTAGGGTTTACATCAAACCAATAAAAACAACGGCTTATATTGATGCGCTGATGTCCGATGAGAATTTCAAGATCGACAACTCAAGCGTTGCCGCAGAGGATCGGCAGGGATGGGCAAAGATTCGGCGAGACGAAAACACGAGCGCTTCCGCAAGGTCTCCGATGAGTCCGCTCGATACGCAATGAGCGAACCTGGAGTGAAGCGCATTCGCCCGGGCATACGCCAACACCGGGCCTTGAAAAACATCGAGCGGCTGCATGGGAAACCACGCAGCCGCTCTCTTTACATCACACTACCTCAACCGCCGTGCGGCCCGAATCAGCGCACGAGGCAAGGCCGCTTGTTATCGAACGTCCAGTTCGGAATCAGATACTGCATCGCCACGCCGTCGTCGCGCGCGCCGAGGCCGTGCTGCTGATACAGCGCATGCGCCTTCTCCAGCGCATCCATGTCGAGCTCGACGCCGAGACCCGGCTTCTGCGGCACCTTGACCTTGCCGCCGACGATCTGCAGCGGATCGCGCGTCAGGAACTGGCCGTCCTGCCAGATCCAGTGCGTATCGATCGCGGTGATCTTGCCCGGCGCCGCAGCGGCGACGTGCGTGAACATCGCGAGCGAGATGTCGAAGTGGTTGTTCGAATGCGAACCCCACGTAAGGCCCCAGTCGTTGCACATCTGCGCGACGCGCACCGAGCCCTGCATGGTCCAGAAGTGCGGATCGGCGAGCGGAATGTCGACCGATTGCAACTGGATCGCGTGACCCATCTGGCGCCAGTCGGTCGCGATCATGTTGGTCGCCGTCGGCAAACCGGTCGCGCGGCGGAATTCGGCCATCACTTCGCGGCCCGAATAGCCGTTCTCCGCGCCGCACGGGTCTTCCGCGTAGGCGAGCACGTCGTGTTTGTCGCGGCACAGGCGCACCGCTTCGGCGAGCGACCATGCGCCGTTCGGATCGAGCGTCACGCGTGCTTCGGGGAAGCGCTCGGCCAGCGCCGTGACCGCTTCGATTTCGGCATCGCCCGGCAGCACGCCGCCCTTCAGCTTGAAGTCGTTGAAGCCGTAACGCGCCTGCGCGGCCTCGGCGAGACGCACGACCGTTTCCGGCGTCAGCGCCTCTTCGGTGCGCACGCGCTCCCAGTCGTCGCGCGCGCCGGTGTTGTCCGCGTACGGCAGATCGGTCTTCTTGCGATCGCCGATATAGAACAGGTAGCCGAGCATTTCCACTGCGTCGCGCTGCTGGCCTTCGCCGAGCAGAGCCGCGACCGGCACACCGAGATGCTGGCCGAGCAGATCGAGCAGCGCGGCTTCGAGCGCGGTCACCGCGTGAATCGTCGTGCGCAGGTCGAAAGTCTGCAGACCACGGCCGCCCGCGTCGCGGTCGGCGAATTGCGTGCGCACTTTGTTCAGGATTGCTTGCAGATTGCCGATCGACTGACCGACGACGAACGGCCGCGCATCGTCGATCGTCTTGCGGATGTTCTCGCCGCCCGGCACTTCGCCGACGCCGGTATGCCCCGAGCTGTCGCGCAGGATCACGATGTTGCGCGTGAAGAACGGGCCATGCGCGCCGCTCAGATTCATCAGCATGCTGTCGCGGCCCGCGACGGGCACGACGCGCAGTTCGGTGACGACCGGCGTGGCGTTCGATTCGGTTGGTTTCGTGGACATGGAAAAAGCACCTGTTTGTGAAATGAGCCGGCCTTCGACGACATCGCGAGTTGCGCGCTTTCGAGCGGACCGGATGGAAATGCGAACTGGCAAGGATCGACGGCCGCCTGCGACCGTCAGTGTAGCCAATGGACGTTGCGGCCTCGGGACTCCCGCAACGATGCGCATCCGGGCGAAGCACATCGCCTCATGACAAGCATGACACGTTGTACGACGACAGTCTACCCCGATATCCCGAACGATTCCAGAGGAGTGTTTACCCTGCAATCTTTCTAAGACACAAGGCTTTACGGCATGAAAACCCAGAACTCATGACGTGTCCCACGTCGAACTAAGACGTCTGATGACTATAATTTTCCGATAACCTGTATCGGCAAGCCGCAGGCGCGGCAACGGCTTGACCGTTAGTTGCGCGCAGGCAGGCAAGCGGGCTGGAACGCCTGATAACGGCCCGTTGCGCCGCGCGCCCACCATGCGCCCGCGCGCGCAATAGCCCCGAGCGCTACCGTCGAACGCATGGGAATCCAGTAAAGTCCTGTGCGATACTTTGCTGGATCAGTCAACAAGCCACAAAAATGAGCAGCCTAACTGAAAAGGTGGTCGCCACTCTTTCCGATGAAATCCGCCGCGGCACGCTGAGGCCGGGCGACCGCATTCCCACCGAAGTCGCGATGATGAAGCAGCTCTCGGTGAGCCGCTCCGTGGTGCGCGAGGCGATCTCGCGCCTGCAGGCGGCCAACGTCGTCGAGACACGGCACGGAATCGGCACGTTCGTGCTCGCCCCGGCCGCCGAAAAACCGATGCAGTTGCCCGCCGCCGATCTCTCCAGCATGCTCGACGTGATGGCGATCATCGAATTCCGCATCGACGTCGAGGCCGCCGCAGCGGCACTGGCTGCCTCGCGCCGCACCGAGCAGAACCTCAAGCAGATCTACGCCGCGCTCGACCGCTTCGAGTCGGAACTCGAGCGCGGCAGCACCGACACGCTCGCGCACGACATCGAGTTCCATCTGCAGATCGCACGAGCGAGCGGCAACCGCTATTTCTTCGACGTGCTGAGCCAGCTCGGCCGCTCGGTCAGTCCGCGCACGCGGCTCGGCACCGCCGAGATCGCCGAACTCGATCACATCGAGGTGCTGCGCAACGTGCTCGGCGAGCACCTGCTGATCTATCGCGCGATCGAACGCCAGGACGCCGACGACGCGCGCGCCGCGATGCGCATGCATCTGAGCAACAGCCGCGAGCGGCTGCGTCGCGCGCATGAGTTGACGAAAGTCGGCGCCTGAGGGCGTCTTGCCCGCGCATCGGCACGAGACTGGACCAGTCCGCGCAGTTGCATTTCACCTCGATACTTCCGGCGGGAAACCGGCGCAGTATGTTCGCGCCGGCTTCGTCACGCGGCTAACGCGACGGAGGCCAGCATGGCACCACAGCACCACGACGACGCCCTCGAACAGTTCGCCGTACAGGGCGCCGCGCCGCTGCCGGCAACGGACCAGAGCGGCCACGTCGAGCACGACGGCGCGCGCATCTGGTACGCGTCGTACGGCTCGGGCGCACCGGTGATCCTGCTGCACGGCGGACTGGGACATAGCGGCAACTGGGGTTATCAGGTGCCGGCGCTGCTCGATGCGGGGCATCGCGTCGTCGTGATCGACAGCCGCGGCCACGGCCGCAGCACACGCGATGCACGGCCCTATCGCTACGAACTGATGGCGTCGGACGTGCTTGCCGTCATGGACACGCTGCAACTCGCCAAGGCCGCGATGATCGGCTGGAGCGACGGCGCGTGCGTATCGCTCGTGCTGGCGGCGCTCGCGCCCGAGCGCGTCGCAGGCGTGTTCTTCTTTGGCTGCAACATGGACCCGACCGGGACGAAGCCATTCGTGCCTGCGGAGGTGATCGACCGCTGCTTCGGCCGCCATGCGAAGGACTACGCCAGCCTCTCGGCGACGCCGAACGACTTCGATGCATTCGTCGCCGCGGTCAGCGAGATGATGCGCGCGCAGCCGAACTATTCGGCGGCCGATCTTGCGCGCATCCGCGTGCCGGTCGAGATCGTGCAAAGCGAGCACGACGAGTTCATCAAGCCCGAGCACGCCGATTATCTTGCGCGCAGCATTCCAGGCGCACGGCTGACTGTCCTGCCCGGCGTCAGCCATTTCGCGCCGCTGCAACGGCCGGCGCAGTTCGATCGCGCGCTGCTCGAGTTTTTGCGGCGCATCGCGGGGTTAAACGCAGGCTGAAGCGCCGGCCGGCGCATGGCTAACCGATGGCGTGAAGCCGGCAGGAATCCATGACAAAGCGAGGCCGAAACCCACCCTGGCTCGGCTCAAAGCCGCACACCGTCATTTCAGGCCTAACACAGCCCCCCTATTTTTCGCGATACGAAACGATGCCGCGCTTCGTAAAAAATCATGGTGCGTGGCACAAATCAGCCATTTCGCAATGTCGCCCGACGTTGCACATCGCAAAATTAAGCTCGCAAATTGTTGTTTTTAAAACATAATTTTTATTAGAAAGAACCGTTTGACGCCTGCTTGCCCAACTAGCCGCTGACGTAGACTCTTTTACAAGAGCACGCGCTTCACGCAGTCGGATTCGGGAAGGCCTAACAGAGCGGTCCGCCCCAATCCCACAGATTGCGAAGAAGCCGTCACGAACCACGGTTTTTTTATTGGCAACTGGGAGACAAAAAATGAAAGGCTTTCGCTTTGGTTCGACGTTGGGAGCGTTCTACATTCTGCCAGGTCAGGACGGTTGGGAGGCCACCTACGGCAACGAAACGCTCGGTGAATTTTCAAGCCCGCAACAGGCCGCCGACGATCTCGCGCGCGGCCTGAACTGCGAGCATCTGTCTGAACTCGACACGTCGCAGCTCGAGTTTCCGGAGCATCTCGCCGATTGGGAAATCGTTCACGTGTAAGGACCAGGAAAGGGTATGACCGACGGTGACGTAGCAGTGCACGCAGAAACGACAATGGCGCTCGAAAGCGCCATTGTCGTATTTGCCACCGTTCTGGCGGCCGGGCTGCGTGCTTACCGCATGGCTTCTGAAGCCATCGTCATGCTCACTGCCTCAGTCGCGCACGCGGCTTCTGCTTCAGGCGATCGAATCGACGATCGCGTTCAGCGTCGCGCTCGGGCGCATTGCCTGGCTCGTCAAACCGACATTCGGACGGTAGTAGCCGCCGATGTCCACCGGCTTGCCCTGTGCCGCGCCGAGTTCGGCGACGATCTTCGCCTCGCTGTCGGCCATCGCCTTCGCGACGCCCGCGAACTGCGCCTGCAGCGCCGCGTCCTCGGTTTGCGCGGCCAGTGCTTCGGCCCAGTACATCGCGAGGTAGAAGTGGCTGCCGCGATTGTCGATGCCGCCGACCTTGCGGGCCGGCGACTTGTCGTTGTCGAGGAACTTGCCGGTGGCTTGATCCAGCGTCTTCGCGAGAACCTGCGCCTTCGGGTTGTGGTACGTCGTGCCCAGATGTTCGAGCGACGCCGCCAGCGCGAGGAATTCACCGAGCGAGTCCCAACGCAGGAAGCCTTCTTCGACCAGCTGCTGCACGTGCTTCGGCGCCGAACCGCCCGCGCCGGTTTCGAACATGCCGCCACCGGCCATCAGCGGAACGATGGAGAGCATCTTCGCGCTGGTGCCCAGTTCCATGATCGGGAACAGGTCGGTCAGGTAGTCGCGCAGCACGTTGCCGGTGACCGAGATCGTGTCCTTGCCGGCCCGGATGCGCTCGACCGAGAACTTCGCCGCTTCGACCGGCGTCATCACACGGATGTCGAGACCGTTGGTGTCGTGGTCCTTCAGGTACTGCTCGACCTTCTTGATGATCTGCGCATCGTGCGCGCGCGCCGCGTCGAGCCAGAACACGGCCGGCGTGCCGGTCGCGCGGGCGCGGTTCACCGCGAGCTTGACCCAGTCGCGGATCGGCGCGTCCTTGGTCTGGCACATGCGGAAGATGTCACCCTGCTCGACCGGCTGCTCCAGCAGCACCGCGCCGGCGGCGTCGGTCACGCGGACCACGCCGTTCGCCGGAATCTGGAACGTCTTGTCGTGTGAGCCGTATTCCTCGGCCGCTTGCGCCATCAGGCCGACGTTCGGCACCGTGCCCATCGTGACCGGATCGAACGCGCCGTGCTTCTTGCAGTCCTCGATCACCGCCTGGTAGACGCCCGCGTAGCAGCGGTCCGGAATCACGGCCTTCGCGTCGTGCAGCGCGCCGTCGGCGCCCCACATCTTGCCCGACTCGCGGATCATCGCCGGCATCGACGCGTCGACGATCACGTCGCTCGGCACGTGCAGGCTCGTGATGCCCTTGTCCGAGTTGACCATCGCGAGCGGCGGACGCTGTTCGTACTGCGCCTTGATATCGGCTTCGATCGCCGCGGCCGTTTCGGCCGGCAGATCCTTCAGGCGCGCGTACAGATCGCCGATACCGTTGTTGGGGTTGAAGCCGACCTTGGCCAGCGCCTCGGCGTGCTTCGCGAGCACGTCCTTATAGAACACCGACACCACCTGACCGAAGATGATCGGGTCCGAGACCTTCATCATCGTGGCCTTCAGGTGCACCGAGAACAGCAGGCCGTTCGCCTTCGCGTCGGCGATTTCCGCCTCGATGAAGCTGCGCAGCGCGTTCTTGCTCAGCACCGACGCGTCGATGATCTCGCCCGCCTGCACCGGCGTCTTTTCCTTCAGGACCGTCGTCGAGCCGTCCGCAGCCGCGAGTTCGATCTTGACGTTGCCGGCTGCCGCCACGAGCGCCGACTTTTCGCTACCGTAGAAATCGCCGCTGCTCATGTGCGCGACGTGCGACTTCGACTCCGCGCTCCAGGCGCCCATCTTGTGCGGATGCTTGCGCGCGTAGTTCTTCACCGACAGCGGCGCGCGGCGGTCCGAATTGCCTTCGCGCAGCACCGGGTTCACCGCGCTGCCCTTGATCTTGTCGTAGCGAGCCTTGACGTCCTTCTCGGCGTCGGTCGTCGCGACGTCCGGATACGACGGCAGCTTGTAGCCCTGGTCGCGTAGCTCGGCGATCGCGGCCTTCAGCTGCGGTACCGAGGCGCTGATGTTCGGCAGCTTGATGATGTTCGCTTCCGGGCGCGTGGTGAGTCCGCCGAGCTCCGCCAGATCGTCGGAAGCCTTCTGTTCCGCGCTCAGGTAGTCGGGAAATGCGGCGATGATCCGGCCGGCGAGCGAGATATCGCGCGTTTCGACGAGCACGTCGGACGAGCGCGTAAACGCCTTGACGATCGGCAGCAGCGAGTACGTTGCCAGAGCGGGCGCTTCGTCGGTCAGGGTGTAGATGATCTTCGGCGGTGTGGACATGATCGATGCTTTGCTAGGAAGTGGTAGACAGAGCGTTGGCGGTGCGGAGCCAGCGCAATCGCGGCGGCGGCTACGGCGCAATGCGACACGACGCAACCCGCGGCCCTCAGTTTGCGGCCAGACCGTGAGTATATGCGTGTTTTCCTCTATCCGGGGCGCGACAAACAGACGGCCGCACCTCGCCCAAAGGGGTCAAGCCCCGCCAGATAAGGCTTTGCGGCCGATTGCCCAAGTCTTTAAACAGATATCTTATAGATGACTTGAAGTTCGGGTTGACCCTCTGTTTATTTGTAAATGCGAATCATATGCATTATGATTTATGAAAATTTCGAACCTGGATCGCTCGTTTCAACCGTTTAGCCAACCTTAACGACTCAAGCGCTTCATCACTTCTCGCAACCACCCGGCCGACTGGAATTCCGCCGCGCAGCGTAGGCGCATGGCGGCGCCACGCTACGCCTACCTAAAACAAACATGCAGAAATCCATCGAATCCGCCCAGCTTGCCGTTATCCGCCGCCCCGCTTCCGCGCGCGGCGCGCGCCGTGCTCCGTCGCGCCTCAGTACGGGGCTGCTCGTGAGCGCGGGGCTGTCGCTTTCCACGCTGTCGTCAGCGGGTTGGGCGCAGCAGGCTGCGGCGAGCGACGCCGAGGCGACGACACTGCCGGCCGTGAGCGTATCGGCGTCGAAGGATGCGGCCGTCGCGCAGGCCGACACCGTCAGCGCGGGCGCGCTCGGCTCGCGCAAGCAGGTCGACACGCCTTTCTCGACGCGTATCGCCACGAGCGACGACGCCCAGGACCTGTTCGCGACGACGGCCAACGATCTGTTCAGATACGACCCGGCCGTCACCATCAGCAGCGAGAACTCGATCAGCGAAAACTCGACATTCAACGTGCGCGGCATGCCGATCGATACGCTCAACAGCATCAAGGTGGACGGTCAAACCTTCCCGTCCTGGGACACCGACCTCTCGCTCGAACCGTTCGAGCAGGTGGAACTGCTCAAGGGCCTGTCCGGATTCATGTACGGCTTCGGCTCGCCGGGCGGCATCGTCAACTACGTGCTCAAGCGCCCGACCGACGACCCGTACCGCAGCTTCACGCTCGGCTATCGATCGGCGGGCGTATTCAGCCAGGCCGTCGACGTGGGCGGGCACTTCGGCAACGACCAGCGCTTCGGCTATCGCCTGAATCTCGCCAACGAATACGGCACCACTGCCGAGCAGGACGGCCACGTGAGCCGCCAGGTGGCGTCGCTCGCCTTCGACTTCCGCATCACGCCGGACCTCGTCTTCAGCGCCGACGCGCTCTATCAGAAGCGCAAGACCGAGGGCACGATCTTCGGCCTGATGTTCGGCGGCGGCCTCGGCATTCCCGACGCGAGCACGATCGGCGGCGCGCTCGCGCAGCCGCAGAACTACTATCAGACCGAGATGGCGTCGTTCGGCGCGGGCCTCGACTATCGTCTGTCGGAGAACTGGCGCGCGAGCGTGAAGTACCGCTTCGCGAAGGAAAACCGCACGAATTCGGACAGCCTGCTCTATGTGACCGACGACGCCGGCAACTACGCGAATACGCTCTACGCGGCAATGACGCGCTACTTCTATCAGAACGTCGATGCGATGGTGCAGGGCAAGTTCGACACCGGCGGCATCCATCACGAAATCGTGCTCGGCACCGGCTACCAGACGCAGACGAGCGAGTACAGCAACAGCGAAGGCTGGAACGAGGGCTACTTCCTCGGCAACGGCAACCTGTACGCCACGACGCTGCTGAGCAACGACGAAGTGAGCATCGGCGAGGAACTGTACCGCCAGCAGCGCACCACGCAGACCGCCGTCTACGCGAGCGACACCGTGCAGTTCACGCCGCGCCTCTCCGCGCTGCTCGGCGTGCGCTACACGCAGTACCGGCAGAACGTGTACGAGCCGGGCGGCGCGGTCACGTCGCAATACAGCGCGAACCCGGTCACGCCGACCTTCGCGCTGATGTTCAAGACCGATCCGTACTCGACGCTGTACGCGAGCTATGTGGAATCGCTCGAACAGGGCGGCGCGGCGTCGAACACGAACCTGAACTATCCGGCGACGTTCGGCCCGCTGCGCAGCAAGCAGTACGAAGTCGGCTTCAAGTCCGATCACAGCCGCTGGGGCGCGAACCTCGCGTTGTTCCGCGTCGATCAGGGCTACAACTACACGAACACCGCGAACGTTTTCGTGCAGGACGGCACGAAGCGCTACACCGGCATCGACGCAAGCGGCTGGCTCGCGCTGACGAGCGAATGGCGCGTGATGGGCGGCGTGATGTGGCTCGACGCGAAGGCCGTCGATATCGACGATCCGGGCATCGAGGGCAAGCGCATTTATGGCGCGCCGCGCTTTACCGCGACGGGGCGCATCGAATACAACCCGGCATATCTGCGGCCGCTCACGCTCGCATTCGGCGGCCGCTACGTCGGCAACCAAGCGGTCGACGCGGCCAACACGCAGTTCGTGCCGGCCTACGCAACGTTCGATCTGAGCGGCCGCTACGAAACGAAGATCGCCGGCCAGGACGTTACGTTTCGCGCCGGCGTGAACAACCTGTTCAACCGCCGTTACTGGACGACCGCGTGGGGCTACTACGTGTCGCCGTCGCCGCAGCGGACGGCGGTCGCGAGCGCGACCTTGCAGTTCTGATCAGGCCCGCGCTTGCTGTGGCGCGGCTTCCGGCGTTTCGCTCGTCGCGGGACGGCGCACGAGCGTCCACAGCAGCGTCGCGCCAATCAGATCGCCGAAACCGAGCGCGACGAAAAACGGCGTGTAGCCGACGCGGGTCACGAACCAGCCCATCGTCATCGTGAACGCGAAGTTGCCCAAGCCCGCGACGAGCGCGGCCATGCCGGTCACGGTGCCGACCTCGCGGCGCGGGAACAGGTCGGCCGACATCGAGATCACGGTGATCGACAGCGTCTGATGCGCGAAGCCGCCGAGGCACAGCAGGAACACCGCCACCGCCGGGCTATGGACGAAGCCGACGCCGGCCATGCCGATCATCAGGAACGCGGCCATCGTGAACGCGATGCGCTTGCCGTTGACGATCGGCACGTCGAAGCGGCGCTTGAGCCACGCCGAGAACGGACCGCCGACCATGCAGCCGAGGTCGGCCGCGACGAACGGCAGCCACGCGGTGAGCGCGATCGCCTTCAGATCGAAGCCGCGCGCCTGATAGAGGTACAGCGGCATCCAGTAGACCAGCGTGCCCCACACCGGATCGGCGCAGAAACGCGGCAGCGCGATGCCCCAGAAATTACGCTGCCGGAGGATCTCGAAGACCTTTGGGCCCGAGCCTTTCGCGGCGCGCAAGCTCGACTCCTGGGTCGCGCCGATATACGCCGCCTCTTCCTTCGACAACGCCGGATGACGGTCCGGATGCCGGTAAAGCAGCAGCCACAGCACGGCCCACGCAAGCCCGAGTCCGCCGACGATCAGGAATGCGACATTCCAGCTGTAGTGCAGGATCGACCACGCGATCAGCGGCGGCGCGAGGATCGCGCCCGTCGACGTGCCGAGGTTGAACACGCCCGCGGCCGTGCCGCGCTCGTGCGACGGAAACCAGTACGCCGCCGCGCGCATGCCGCCCGGAATGAACGCGGCTTCGACGAGCCCGAGCATGCCGCGCAGCACGAAGAGCCCGACCCAGCCCGCCGCGAAACCGTGCGCCATGCAGATCAGCGACCACGCGACGCCGCACAGCAGAAAGCCCATGCGCAAGCCGACGCGGTCCATCAGATAACCGGTCAGCGGCGCGCCGATCGGATACATGACGAGAAATGCCCCGGTAATCCAGCCATATTCGTGCGTGGAAATGTTCAGGTGTTGCAGCACCGTCGGCGCGGCCACGCTCAGCGAACTGCGCGCGAGATAGTTGGTGATCGTGCCGAGCGTGAGCAGCCCGATCATCCACCAGCGCAGGCCTTTCACCTTGATAGACTTGGTCATGCCGTTACCTCGTGTCTCCGTGCGTCGCGCGGTTGCAGGCGAACCGCGCGCTTCGTTGGTCGCGGGGCGTGTGCCGCGCGACGCGGCGGCAAGCCGGCGGGCGCGAACGCAATCGACACCGCGACGATTCTCCGGTCGAAACCGGGTGGAATCCGCATAGTCTTTGTCGGCTGGATTGTCGCACGAAGGCGCGGAATGAAGAAAACGTTTTCTTTTTTCTTCGGGCCACCGTAGTGGTAAATCGAGTGCTTTCAGGCGTTTTCCTTGCCCTAGCAAAATCCGTGGCACGCGTCATGAATGCTCGATTTCTGTATAGGCGGCGACATCAAAATTCTCGAATTGCGATGTCGAAGCGCATTTACTCGACCGCCACCGCTCGCTAGAATTGGAAATCGTTATCCTTCTCCCGCGCCGGGCGCAAGCGACTGCGCCGTTCATCGATAAAGCAAACCGCCCCCATGAAGATCGCCTCCGTCCGCGTCACGCCCATTGCCATCAGCGACCCGCCGCTTCTCAACGCGAGCGGCGTGCATGAATCGTTCGCGCTGCGCTCGATCATCGAGATCGAAGCCGACAACGGTCTGATCGGCCTCGGCGAAACGTATGGCGACAAGCCCGTGCTCGACGGCCTGCTGCAAGTGAAGGACCGCCTGCCCGGACTGAGCCCGTTCGATCTGAACGGCGCGGCGCGCGAAGTGCGCGCGGCCTTGTCGGCGGGCGCGCCGCCAGCGAGCGCGGTCGAGATCGATCTCGCGCCCGGCTCGCAGTTGGACAAGGCGGAGCAGAAGGTCTTCGGCGCCTTCGAAGTCGCGCTGCTCGATCTGCAGGCGCGCTCGCTCGGCGTGCCGTTGCACGAGTTGCTCGGCGGCGCGGTGCGGCGCCGGGTGCCGTTCTCGGCCTATCTGTTCTTCAAGTACGCGAGCGACGTCGATGCCTCGTACCGCCCCGATAACTGGGGCGAGGCGCTCACGCCCGGGCAGATCGTCGGGCAGGCGCGCACGATGATCGAGCGCTATGGTTTCGGCAGCATCAAGCTCAAGGCCGGCGCGCTCGACCCCGACATCGAGGTGGCGAGCCTGAAGGCGCTCAAGCGCGCGTTTCCCGATCATCCGTTGCGGATCGATCCGAATGCGAACTGGTCGCTCGATACGTCGATCAGGATCGCCAAACAACTGGAAGGCGATCTCGAGTACTACGAGGACCCGACGCCCGGACTCGAAGGCATGGCGCAGCTGCATCGCGCAACGGGCCTGCCGCTCGCGACCAACATGGTCGTCACGAGCATGGACGAATTCCGCCGCAACGTCGCGCTCGGCGGCGTGCAGATCGTGCTGTCGGATCATCACTACTGGGGCGGCCTGCGCGCCACGCAAACGCTCGCGACGATGTGCGCGACGTTCGGCCTCGGCCTGTCGATGCATTCGAATTCGCATCTCGGCATCAGCCTGATGGCGATGTCGCATCTCGCGGCGGCGGTGCCGAATCTCACCTATGCGTGCGATACGCACTATCCGTGGCAGGAAGACGAAGTGCTCAAGGGCGGCAAGATCGCGATCGAAGGCGGCTGCGTGAGCGTCACCGACGCGCCGGGCCTCGGCGTCGAACTCGATCGGGACGCGTTGGGCGCGCTGCACGAGCGCTATCTGCAATGCGGCATGACGCAGCGCAACGACGCCGCGCAAATGCGCAAGCTGCACCCCGAGTGGATCGCGAAGAAGCCGCGCTATTGAGCCGACGAGATTGCGCTGTCAGCGCGCTCGCGCCGCGCCATCCGGGCACTGCGCGCGCGGCGTTTGCCTTTACGGTGCGGGGCATTGCCGTTAGTATTAAGAAGTTACCGGAAAACGTTATCCCGAGCCGATGAAAAAGAGTGCCACCATTCGCGACGTCGCGGCCGCAGCGGGCGTATCGGTTGCGACCGTGTCGAAGTACATCAATGGGGCACAGCGTTTTACCCCGGTCGTCGAAGCGCGGCTCAAGCAGGCGATCGAACAGCTCGGCTATCGTTCGAACCCGCTCGCCCGCTCGATGATCACCGGGCGGACGCGCACCATCGGCCTCGCGATTCTCGACATCCGCAATCCGCATTTCACCAGCATCGTGAAGGGCGCCAACCGCGTGGCGCTTCAGCACGACTACACGCTGCTGCTCGTCGATACCGAAGAAAGCCAGGAGCGCGAGCAAACGCTGATCGAATCGCTCGCGCAACGCGTCGACGGCATGATCGTCAGTTCGCGCATGCCCGACGATTCCGTGCAATGGCTGCTCGATCTCGGCAAACCGGTCGTGCTGTTCGGGCGCAGCGAGCGCTTTCCGATTTCGAGCGTCGGCACCGATAGCTGCCTCGCGGGCTACATGCTCGCGAATCACCTCGTCAAACTCGGCCACCGGCGAATCGCTTATCTCGGCTTTGGCCGCTCGCGCTGGAACGACGAGCGGATTCGCGGCATCCGCAACTGTCTCGACGCCTTCGGGTTGCCGCTCGACGTTCACGAGGCGCAAGCGCCGTCGCCCGCGGCCGGCGAGCGCATGTGCTCGGGACTGATGCTCGGCCCGCGGCGTCCGGATGCCGTGATCTGCTACAACGATCTGATCGCGCTCGGCTTCATCAAGGAAGCGCGCGGACTGGGCTTCCGGTTGCCGCAGGACGTGTCGGTGGCCGGCTTCGACAACGTGCCGTATGGCGAGTACGCGTCGCCAGCGCTGACCTCGGTGGATTTCCAGAGCGAGAAGATGGGCGAACTCGCGATGACGAAACTGCTCGGCGAACTGCAAGGCAAAGCCGAAGAACACGCCGGCTATTCGATGCTCGATCCGCACCTCGTCTTGCGCGAATCGACGATCAGGCGCGGGCCCGCCGCTGGAACGGACGATAGCGGCACGGACGGGAACAGCCCAATGCGGGAAAGCGCGAGCCGGATGCCGACGACGGAGCGATGAGGGCATGGTCTCTTCATCGGGGCACAAAGCGTGTGCCCGAGCTTTAGACGGCGATGCACGGTGTGTGGCCAGGAGCGCGCAGCCCGATCTGCCGGTGAGTTATCCATGGGCGAAGCAAAACGCATGCGGTTCGGCAGCGGCGCTACGGAGCGTTATGCGCAATGCCTCAAAAGACTGTTACGCCCGGCTCGAACGTTACGTAGCACCGGCCGGTACATCGCCCTCGGACAATCTGAAAAACACGCGTTTTACAGATATGAATTGCGCCTTTCGCATGATTCGTCGGTAAATGTTCTTATAAAAGAAGAAATAGAAATATAAATTACGTTTGGCCTGCAACTTGCATTGGTGACCTCCATCAATAGTCGTTCAACGAGGACATCATGCAAAAATTCGCCGGTCGTACAGCCATCGCTGTCGCGACATCCATGCTTCTCTCACTCTACGGCTGCGGGTCGACTATTCAGACTCCGAACAACCCGCTTGGTAATGGTGGGTTGTCGGGGACGTCGGGCACCTCCGGTACGTCGGGCACTTCGGGTACCTCGGGTACCTCGGGTACCTCGGGTACCTCGGGTACCTCGGGTACCTCGGGTACTTCGGGCACTTCGGGCACTTCGGGCACTTCGGGTACGTCGGGTACTTCGGGCACTTCGGGTACTTCGGGCACCTCCGGTACCTCAGGTACTTCGGGCACTTCGGGTACCTCGGGTACTTCGGGTACTTCGGGTACTTCGGGTACTTCGGGTACTTCGGGTACTTCGGGTACTTCGGGTACTTCGGGTACTTCGGGTACTTCGGGTACTTCGGGTACTTCGGGTACTTCGGGTACTT
>NZ_VWWM01000057.1:0-49307 GCF_011752945.1 Paraburkholderia sp. Cy-641 | reverse complement strand
GGCCGCGCCGGTGGCGCCCGGTTCGGCCGTGGCGGCCGGTTCCGCCGCGTCGGCCGCGGCTGCGTCGGGCGCGTCGCAATGAAATTCGCGCGCCCCTTGCCCTCACTGGCGCCGCGCCTGCCGCTGCGGCCATGGCTCCCGCTGTTGCCGCTATTGCCGCTGGCGGTCGCGCTGAACGGCTGCATCAACGTCGGCCCCGACTACACGCTGCCGAAGCAGGCGCTCGTCAACGCGCCGCTCGCCAAAGGCGCGCTCGAAGGCGCCGACCCCACCCTGACCTCGACCCTCAACACGCCGACGGTCTGGTGGAAGCTCTACGACGATCCGGTGCTGAACAGCCTCATCGACGAAGCGCTGAAGTCGAACACCGATCTGCGCGTCGCGGCCGCGAATCTCGCGCGCTCACGCGAGGCGCTCGGCGTCGCGCAGGCGCAGGGCGGCTTCTCGGGCAAGGCGTCGGCAGCGGTCGAACGCGCACAGGAATCGGCCGAGCAATACCTGCTCTTCGAGAAACTGCCGGTCGCCAACGAAGCCGACCTCGGCATCAGCATCTCGTACGAAATCGATCTGTTCGGCAAGCTGCGCCGCGGCGTCGAAGCGTCCGCGGCGGACACCGAAGCCGTCGAAGCCGCGGGCGACCTCGCGCGCATCACCGTGGTCGCCAACGTCGTGCGCTCGTACGTCGAGCAATGCTCGGCGGCCGAGGAGTTGCGCATCGCCCAGCAATCGCTCGCGTTGCAGAAGCAGCGCGTGGACGTGTCGCGCCGTCTGCGCGACGCGGGCCGCGGCAATCAGACCGAAGTCACGCGCGGTCAGACCCAGGTCGACAACCTCGCGGCCGATATCCCGCGCTACACGGCGCGCCGCAAGATCGCGCAATACCGGCTCGCGGCGCTGCTCGCGCGCGCGCCGTCCGATCTACCGCCGGCCGTGCTCGCCTGCGATCGGCTGCCGCAACTCAGCCAGCCGATTCCGATCGGCGACGGCGCCGCGCTGCTGCGCCGCCGCCCCGACGTGCACGAAGCCGAGCGTCAGCTCGCGGCCTCGACGGCACGTATCGGCGTGGCGACCGGGGCGCTCTATCCGAGCGTGAGCATCGGCGCATCGACGGGCTTCACGGGCATTCTCGAAGACATCGGTACCTCGCCGACCGGGCGCTGGGCCTTCGGTCCGCTGATTAGCTGGACCTTCCCGACCAACGGCGCGCGCGGCCGCATTCGCGAAGCCGAGGCGTCGAGCCAGGTCGCGCTCGCGAAGTTCGACGGTGTGGTGCTGAACGCGCTGCGCGAAACCGAGACCAATCTCGCGACCTACGCCTCCGACTACGCGCGCGCCGATTCGCTGCGCGCGGCGCTGAAGTCGGCCGCGCAATCGGCGGATGAAACGCACCGGCTGTATCTCGCGGGCCGCGAGTCGTTCATCTCCGATCTCGACGCGACGCGCACGCTGACGGCGGCGAAGTCGCAACTCGCGGGCGCCGAGGGCCAGGTGGCAGTCGATCAGGTCAATCTGTTCCTGTCGCTGGGCGGTGGCTGGGAGGTCGGCGGGCAGAGCACGCCGGGCGAAACGCCGGCGCAGCTGAAGGCGACGCCTGTCGCGGCGAAGGCGGCGGCCATGCCGGCGACGACAACCTCGGCGGGCAAGGCACCCTGAATACCGGACACCGCGATTCGCTACGCGGTCACGTCATGTCGGCATGCCTGCAAGGCGCGGCGACGCTTGGGGGATGCATCGGCATCTTCACGGTGATCATCGCCATCGTGGAGGAGGTTCGGTTCGCCAGTTGAGTGAGGCGGGTGCGGTGCGGCTTGTCCCGCCTTACCCCGCCCTACCCCATCCGCCGCGCCGCCAGATGAATCGCCGCCCGCACCCGCGGATACGTGCCGCAACGGCACACCACCGGCGTCATCGCCGCATCGATATCCGCATTGCACGACGCGCGCGCACCCCGGATAGCCAAGCCGCAGCAGAACTTGCTGCCCGCCATGCCGAGGTCGCAACACAGCACCCATAGCAATGACATCTCGTCGACACAGCGCCCCTCACTGTCTGTCCATTGATATTCGGCATTGCCACGCGGCTCTCCCGAGCTTCAAAATTTCAGGATTTCTGACAATTTCAGCAACTAGCGGATCGCGCTCTCCAGCACAGACTTGCGTCGCACCGTTACGCGGCGGAAATCACAAGGGCGTGGCTTCTCAACGCATTTCAGGGATTACCGAATCTATTCGCGGTACAGATATCCCCGGTCAATTCTCGGCATCGTGCCGTTGCGTTTCATCGAGAAATGGAAAACGATCGCAGGCCATACATTCGATGAAGCTACCGCTTGCCTCAGGAGCACACACCTGAATTCATGCGATCGGCCGATACGTCTGCCTGCGCCCTATCCACCACCGGAGAGAACCGATGTACACGCCGAAACAGGTCCGCACACTTGCCCTCACGGGCAAGGTCCTACCCGTGTGGAACGGTGAGCCCGTGGTGTTTCCGGTGCGCCTGCAAGGCATCGAAAAGCTGGGCAAGCTCTACGAATACTCGGTGAAACTGAAGACTCGCGATACGCCGACACTACGCGCTACCGCGGCACGCGCGATGATTAGACCCGACGAACTCGTGGGCCGCGAAGTCAGCGTGTCGATCCAGTTCGATGGCAAAGGGACTTTCGTTGCGGGCCTGCCGGGCGAGAGCGGTCTCTCGAATAAGGGAGCCGGCTTGCGCGAGATCACCGGCCTCATCACGGACATGGCACTCGCCGGAGAGGACCCGCGTCATGCCTACTACCGCATGACGATACGTCCATGGCTGTGGCTCGCGACACTGAACCGCGACAGCCGCATTTTCAGGAACATGAATATCGCCGAGATCACGAGACAGGTGCTCGATGCCTATCCGTATCCGGTCGATTATCGCCTTGGCGCGCCGGGACTGGCCCAAGGCTGGCCGAAACGCGACTACGTGCGGCAGATGTGGGAGAGCGATTTCGCGTTCCTGCGCCGGATATGGCGCGAATGGGGCATCACGTTTTTCATGGAAGGGCCGACGCTGGTCCTGTGTGATTCGCCCGGCAGTTATCACGCGCATCACAACATGTACGACACGATCCGGTATCAGGCACCCGACGGCGCACGCATCGACGAGGAGCATATCCACAGGTTCGAGGTCTCGCGCGCGCTGACGGCGGGCACCGTTACCCTCACCGACTACGATCCGACGCGCCTCGGCCGAATCCTGCTGTCCGATCCGTTGAACCGCTACGACAACCTGCCTTATGCCGACACCGAGCAGTACGACTGGGGCGACTATTCGCAACCGCTGGCGGGTTCGGGCGGACTGTCGGGAACGCCGAACGACATCGAGGACGAGGCTCGCTACCTGGCGAACGTGCGCGCCGATGCACTGCGTGTGCGCAGTCTCACGGCCCAGGGCCGGGGCAACCTGCGCGGTCTGGCTATCGGGCATACCTTCCACCTCGAAGGCCATCCGGATCAGACCGCCAATGCCGAATACCTCGTGAGCGCCCTGACGCTCGATATCCGCGACAACGACGAGGCCAGCGGCAACGAAAAGCCATACCGGTGTATCACCCGGTTCGAACTGCACCCGGCCAACCGTTTCTACCGCAACCGGCTGAAGAAGAAGCCTCAATGCGGCACGGAAACGGCGATCGTCACCGGACCGGCAAACTATGCGATCTGGCCGGACGCTCATGCGCGGGTGAAGGTCCGCTTCGTCTGGGACCGGCTCAGCGAGCGCAACAGCATGGCGAGCTGCTGGGTGCGCGCGGTGTCGCCCTGGCAGGGCATGGAGTACGGGTTTGCCGCGCTGCCGCGTGTGGGTCAGGAGGTCGCCATCAGTTACCACGAAGGCGACCCGGACAAGCCCTATATATCCGGCCGCATGGTGAACCGCACGCAGCTGCCGCCATGGGAACTGCCGAAGAACCAGGCGCTGACGGGCTGGCGCAGCCGGGACCTCGAAGGCCTCGGGGCCAACAGCGTCGTGACCGACGACACGCCCGGCAAACTCCAGGTGCAGGTGACGAGCGATCATGCGAACTCGCGGCTGGTACTCGGCAGCAATACGCGCATCGACGGCAACCGCGGACGGGCCCAGGCACGCGGCGAAGGGTTCGAACTGGCGACTGAAGCGCATGGCGTGGCACGCGCCAATCGCGGCATGCTCATTACGACCGAGACACGTGTGGGCGCGGACGCACCCATGAAGGACATGGGCGAAACGGTGCAGCGTCTGCGGCAGGCGCGCGAGCAGCATGAGGACATGGCGCGATTGGCGCAACGACACAAGGCGCAGGACGCGCAGATGAACCCGTGCGATGTGACCGCCGGCATGAAGGCGCAGAACGACGCGATCAGAGGTGGCGCAAAAAGCGCGGCCTACCCGTCGCCGGAAATGACGCGGCCGGACCTCGTACTCGCGAGCGCGTCGGGTCTCGCCGCAACGGCCGCCGACAGCACGCATCTGGCAAGCCAGAACGATCATGCCGTCACGGCGGGGCGCGACGTCAGCATCGTGTCGGGCCGTTCGCTATTTGCGTCGGTGCGCGGCGCCATTTCGTTCGTGGCGGCGCAATTCGGCATCCGGCTGTTTGCGGCAAAGGGCAAGGTCGAGATTCAGGCACAGAACGACCAGATGGCGCTCGCCGCGCTGAAAGACCTCACCATCACCAGCACCGACGGAAAGATCGTCATCGAGGCGGCGCAGGAAATCTGGATCGGCTCGCGCGGCTCGTACATCCAGATCAACGGCAGCGGCATCACAAACGGCACGACAGGCACGATTCTCGAAAAGTGCGCGAGGTGGAGCAAGACGGGGCCCGACTCCATGCCGCGGCCACTCGAGACTTTCAGGCCCGACTATCAGGCGCGGTACGTCCTGCTCGATCAGAAAAGCGGCTTGCCCATGGCTCGGCATCCTTACCGGTTGTATCTGCCGACCGGGAGAGCGCTCAGTGGCATGACGAGCGACAAGGGAGAAACGATGCCCGCATTCGCGCCGGCATCGCAATCGGTGCAACTGCGGGTCAATACCGCGAGGCAGCAGTCCAGAGTCGAGTCGTGGCACCTCGCGGGTGGCGGGACGGAGGTTTTTTCTGACCACATTACTGAATGAAACAGCCGGACAGGAGACCATGAAGTTATGGCAGCACAGATGATTCCCGTTGACACAACAGTGACCATTCGGGAGGACATACCCAAATACGTCCGTCTTCCGCATCAGGCGATGGGTTACCTCGAAGAAAAAATCCGCTCGGCGATGTGGTGGCCCGAGGTACTCCGGGTACAGAGGTCGGATGGCCTCGTGGGAACGAGCCTGCTCAAGCAGATTGCAATGAGCGCGGCGATTCGCGCGGATGAAAGGAAGCATGAGTTCCGCTGGCGGTATAAGGCCGAGGTGTCGTTTGATATGCGGCCGTGGATCACAAATGAATATCCGCCCATACCTTTCCTCAGTCGGACCGATGGTGACATCCCCGGGCGCCGTCACAGCCAGAATCCGTTTCCCCTACCCGGCAGCCTTGCAGGCGAAGTCCGCCGTCCGGACGTGGTGATCGTCGAGAACGAGGGCAACCGGTGGCCGGGTCGTGGGACCGTCGATCACGACGGCATGGCTCAGTGGCCGAACCTGCTGAGGCTCGTCGAGGTCAAGTTTCCGGGAGACACCTGGGGCGAAAACCAGGAGCGCGACTATCTCGGCATTGCCGGCGATAACCGCCACATGACCGTGCTGAAAGTCTCGGGTGGTGAGGAACGTGCAAAGGCAATGGTCGAGGCGGCCATTGCCGCCGGGTTCCTCGGCAAGGTCGCCGGCAGGCTGCTGCTGCGCGCCCGGCTCCGCTCGAAGATACCGGTCCCACAGGCCGCATGGTTCGAGCCGTGGAGCGCGCTGGAGGGCGCAGCCGATTCGGCCGCGAGCGGTGTGGCGGCGTTATGGGATACGGCGGCACAAGGGGCCCGCGAGCTTTCTGACGACACCCAGGCCTGGCTGCGTCAGGAGGCGCAGTGGCTGTTCGAGCAGGGCCGGTGGATAACGGAAGCGCATGCCGCCGGCCATGAATGGCACTACCTCGACGATGCAAACCGGGCCGTGTCGCGCTACACCGCTGCTGAACTCAAGGCCGCATGGCAGCAGATCAGACAGCAGACCGACCTGACCGTCCAGCAACTCCGGCAGATCGACTGGGGACAGGTGTGCATCACCATGTCCGGGGGGATGGCCGTGGTTGTCCTCGTCATCGATGGAGTCCTCGTTCCCGTCGTGCTAACGCAGGCCTTGGTCGGCGCGCTGGCCGCGCTGGTAGCGATCACCGCGACAGCGGGCGACGCAGCGCTGATGGCTGCACTGACCCGCTCGCCCAATTTTTCTTTTACTGCAAACGGATCACATGATGAATTCTTCCCATAAAAAGCCGGTGCTGACACCGGCGGAAGCCTTCAGCCGCTATGGCGAGGAACTATGTCAGCACGACAACCAGGGCCGGCTGGTGATCTTCCCCGACGTGATCGGCACGGTGTTCTTCGAGCGCGGTTCGAAGCCCGATGTACGCCGGGGACTGCTCGCCTGCTTCGACCGTTTCGAGCAACTGTTTGGCCCTTACCTGAAAGGCGGCAGGAATGGCGATGACGGCCGCTTCAGCCGGAAGACACCACGCGGGATCGAGGCGATCCGCCGGGCAATTCTGGAAACCCCTCCAGAGGTCAAGGTGGAGGTCGTGCGCTCCAGCGCGATCGACGAGGATAGCGCCGCGGCCTATCAGATCAAGACGCTGACCAACCGGGCCATGGCGGCGGACTACGAGATTCCGGGTGGAGCCATCGTGAAAAAGGGACGGGACCGTGGTCTGTCGTACATGAAATTCTGGATGCCGATGGATTTCGTGAACACGCCCGAAGGTGTCCGGAGCTACGAGGCGTTCCTGCGTTTTGTCTGCGAACAGCTTCCGGTGCGGGGTGGCTACGGCGGATTCTCATCCATCCTGCCGTACAGTTTCCACGAGTATATGCCGCAGGAATGGGCGCTTGCGCAACGGTTCAGCGGACTGGAAATCGACAGCTACGCGTTCATACAAGATATGGAATACAACACCATGTCGTATACAGGCGAATCAGCGGAACGCCCGACGGAGATTTACGACGACCTTCCTCCCGGTGCAAAAGTGAGGCGTTACGGGTTCATCAAGGGCGTGAACTGGTACACCCTCATTGGCGACCTGTTTGTCGACCGCCTCGGCGGGGAAGCCGCCGTGCGAGCCGACCTGGCACGGCCTGACATTGGCATCGGGCGGGTCGGCCACTGCCTGCTGATCCGCGCGGGCGACTTCCCCCGCCTCGGCGCGCCTGAGGAGGGACTTCCCGAACCCTACGTGTTCGTCAATCGCGTGCTACGCGTGCTGCGTAATCCCGCGCCTCCCTCGCTGCACACCAACGTGCCGGGCGCCGACCATGCCGACCCCGATGGCACCCGTCGATGGGAAGCCCGCTTTGATCTGCCCGGTGCGCCTCCCTTGCCGCGCACGCCTGAAATCGTCCCGCCGAAGAGAAACTGACCCAGCAAACTGATCCAGGACAACGACATGGATTTTATTCGGCTCGGCGACACCACCGACCACGGCGGCAAAGTCGTCACCGCCTCGACAACGGCGGACTACGACGGCGTAGCACTCGCGCGCAAGGGCGACCTGATCGAGTGTCCGCTACACCCGCAGATTCAGCCTAACGTCATCATCGAGGGCGACGACACGATGATCGATAACGGCGTGCCGCTTGCTCGCGCCGGTCATCGTGGAACATGCGGCTGCCGCCTGATTTCGAGCGTGCGGTGACGTGGCGATCATTCTGGCGTCGTGCCGAATCCGTGCGATGCGCCCTACCCCATCCGCCGCGCCGCCAGATGAATCGCCGCCCGCACCCGCGGATACGTGCCGCAACGGCACACCACCGGCGTCATCGCCGCATCGATATCCGCATCGTTCGGATTCGGCTTGTGCTTGAGCAGCGCGCAGGCCGCCATCAGTTGCGCGCTCTGGCAATAGCCGCATTGCACGACGTCGAGTTCGAGCCATGCAGCCTTCAACGCCTGCGCCTCGCGTCCCTGAAGGCCTTCGATCGTCGTGATCTTCTGCGTGTGCAGGCTCGACATCGGGGTCTGACAGGCGAAGCACGCGGCATCGTCGAGATTGATCGTGCAGGCGCCGCAGATGCCCACGCCGCAGCCGAACTTCGTGCCCGTCATGCCGAGGTCGCAGCGCAGCACCCAGAGCAACGGCATGTCCGGCTCGGCCTCGACCTTCATCGCGCGTCCGTTGATATTCAGTATTGCCATGTTGTTCTCCCGAATCGCGAAACCAGGGCCGAGCCCGATCGAACCCACGCTTACGCGAGCTTCAGCGGCAACGTGCGCAAACGCTGCCCGGTCAGCGCGAACACCGCGTTGGCCACCGCCGGCGCAACCGGCGGCACGGCCGGCTCGCCGACGCCCTGCGGATGCAGCTGGCTCGGCATGATGTCGGTTTCGATCGCCGGACACACGTTCATTCGCACGACCGGAAAGTCCACGAAATTCTTCTGCTGCACCTGGCCGTCGACGATCGTGATCTCGTTCTGCAACGCGCTCGACAAACCGAACACAATGCCGCCTTCCATCTGCTGACGGATCAGGTTCGGATTCACCGGCAAGCCGCAATCGATCACGCACACCACGCGATGCACGCGAATCTGCTTCTGCGGTCCGATCGACACCTCGGCAACCTGCGCGACGACGCTGCCGAACGCCTCGTGCAGCGCAATGCCGCGCGCACGGCGCGCGCCGTCGTTAGCAGGCTCAAGCGGATGCCCCCAGCCCGACAGCACCCCGACACGCTTGAGCACCGCAAGATGCCGCGGATGCTGCGCGAGCAGCGCCGCGCGAAATTCGAGCGGGTCCTGCTTCGCCGCCACAGCGGCTTCGTCGGTGAAGCTCTCGGTAAAGAACGCCTGGTGCGAATGGCCGACCGAGCGCCAAAAGCCGACCGGCACCGGCAATTCGACGATCTCGTGCGACACGCGCGCGGCCGGCCACTCGTATGGCTGATCGAACGCGCCTTCGCAAGTGGTCTTGTCGATCGGAATGCGCGGCACGCCGTAGTAGCGCGCAAGCGCTTCCGGCACGATCGCCTGCCCCGCCGATTTCGCGTGCCACGCAACGAGTTTGCCGTCACCGTCGAAGCCGGCCCGAAGCCGCGCCGCGCAGGCGGGTCGATAAAAGTCGTGCGTGAAATCCTGCGCGCGCGACCAGATCGTTTGCACCGGACGGCCCTCGGCTTCGCGCGCAATGACCGCGGCCTGCGCGATGAAATCGAGTTCGAGCCGCCGCCCGAACGCGCCGCCCAACAACTGCGGTTGCACGTCGACGAACCCGGCATCGATGCCGAGCGCCCGCGCGACGTGCTGCCGCGCGAGCCCCGGCATCTGCGTCGAGACCCACACGGTCGCCGCGCCGTCCGCGACCCGCACCGTGCAGTTCAGCGGCTCGACCGCGCCATGCGCGAGATACGGCACGTGGTACACGGCGTCGATCGTGCGCGCCGCGCGGCTCATCGCGTTGTCGAGATTGCCGCGCTGGAAGTACACATGGCCGTCGGCACCATCGAGCGCGTCCAGCAGATGGCGATCGATCTCCGCGCTCGACACCTTCGCGGCCGCGCCGTCCTGCCAGTCCACCTTGAGCGCGGCGACCGCGTTCATCGCGCGATACGGGTTGTCCGCGATCACGGCCACGCCGCCGGTGCCGCCCGCATACGGCGCGACCGCGAACGCCTTGACGAAGCCCGGCATGGTCCGCACGGGCGTTGCGTCGAACCGCGCGACGGTGCCGCCGAGCGTCGGGCACATCACGACGCTCGCGTACAGCAAGCCGCCCGGCAATACGTCGATGCCGAAACGCGCGCTGCCATCGATTTTCGACGCGGCCTCGATGCGCCGCACGGGCTGGCCGATCAGCCTGAAATCGGCGGGCTGCTTCAAGTCGACCTTGCGCGGCAACGGCTGCCGCGCCGCCAGCGTCGCCAATGTGCCGAAGCTCGCCTTCCGGCCTGACCCGTGCAGCACGTAGCCCTTTTCCACGCGGCATTCGCCGGGCGCCACCTGCCACTGTTCGGCCGCCGCGCCGATCAGCATCGCGCGCGCCGATGCGCCGGCTTCGCGCATCGGTGTCCACAGATCGTTCATGCTCGACGAACCGCCCGTCATCATCGTGCCGAATTCGCGCACCGCCTTGCTCGTGATCCACACGACGCCGCGCTTGACGAGGCTATCGTCGTCGGGCCGAAACGGCAGGTCGTCGACAATGCTCTGCACGGCGTTGTAGATCCGGTCGATCGGCGCGGCTTCGACGCTGACCCGCGACCAGTCCGCGTCGAGTTCCTCGGCAAGCAGCATCGCGAGGCCGGTGTGGATGCCCTGGCCCATTTCGCTCTTGCCCATCAAGATCGTCACGCTGTCGTCGGCGGCGATCTTGACCCAGCCGTTGAGCGCGACCTGCGAGCCTTGCACCGGCAATGGCGCCGACGTCGTCAGGCGCTGCCGCGGCGGCAGCACGCCCCAGCCGAGCAGCAGACCGCCCAACGCGCTGGCGCCGCCGAGCAGGAAGGTTCTGCGCGTTAACATGGCATGGCTCGATGGCATGGCTCGACCGGCTGGCACGATGACGGGAAAGCGGCGCAAGCGCGCAGACGCCCGACTCCGTGCCCGACTCCGCTCGCGCCGTTGTTTGCGAATAGTAATAAGACGAACCGGCCGGCGGGAGACTTAAATGCGCGCACGCGGCTCGGGTGGCCGTGCGGTATGGGCGTGCAAGGAATGCGGGCGGCGGGGGAAAATCGTGGGGTGCTTCATTAACTGCGCGCGGCTAGTGCCTGGGCGCTGTGTGAAGTTTCATGTAACCGCATCTCGCGCGGTGCGCCGGTTCCCCAGGCACACCACGCGTATTGCTGCAACTCAAACCCTTCAACGGCGATTCGAACCCGACACCACATCGATCCACACGGCCAGCACGAGAATGCCGCCCTTCACGATCATCTGCCAGTACGCGTCGACGTCGAGCATCGACATGCCGTTATCGAGGCTCGCCATCACGAGCGCGCCGATCA
Source organism: Paraburkholderia sp. Cy-641 (assembly GCF_011752945.1). NCBI lineage: Bacteria > Pseudomonadati > Pseudomonadota > Betaproteobacteria > Burkholderiales > Burkholderiaceae > Paraburkholderia > Paraburkholderia sp. Cy-641. The sequence continues at coordinate 38,161 of NZ_VWWM01000057.1, read as the reverse complement.
GCGCGCCGTACACGGTGCCGGAGCCGCCGCGCATCGAGGTGCCGCCGATGAAGCACGCGGCGATCGCATCGAGCTCGCCCATCGTGCCCGCCGACGGCGAGCCGGCCGCGAGCCGCGCCGTGTTGACAATGCCCGCGAACGCGCACATGAGCCCCATCAGCGCGAAGATCGCGAGCTTCACGCGGTCGGTGTTGACGCCGGACAGCCGCGTCGCTTCGAGGTTCGAACCGACCGCGTAGATGCGGCGGCCGAACACGGTCTGCGTGGCGATCCACGTGAAGATGCCGAGCAGCGCGAGCAGCAGCAGCACGGGCACCGGAATGCCGCCGTAGTGGTCAAGCGTGGCCACGAAGCCCGCCAGTATCGCGCCCGCGCCGATCACCTTCGCGACGTCCTGCCAGAACGGCACGACCCGCAACTGATAACGCTGGCGGTTCGCGCGCTGCCGTATCGTCAGGAAGGCGAGCAGCACGAACATGACGATCGCGAGCGTGTCGCCCGCGAGCCGCGGCAGATAGCCCTGGCCGACGAATACGAAGCTATCCGAAACCGGTGCGATGGTCGAGCCGCCCGTGACGCCGAGCAGAATGCCGCGATACGCGAGCATGCCGCCAAGCCCGACGATAAACGACGGCACGCGCCGGTACGTCGACCACCATCCGTTGAACACGCCGACCGCCACGCCGAGCAGCAGCACCACGGGAATCGTCACGCCGATCGGCCAGTGACGGTTCACGTCGAGAATCGCCGCGACGCCGCCGAGCAGGCCGAGCAGCGAGCCGACCGACAGATCGATCTCGCCGGCGATGATGACGAACACCATGCCGCAGGCGAGCATGCCGGTAATCGACATCTGCCGCAGCAGGTTCGATATATTGCGCGGCGTGACGAACGCGCCGTGCGTGAGCACCGAGAAGAACGTCCAGATCACCGCGACGGCAATCAGCAAGGCGAGAATCTTGTAGCGCGCGAACAGTTGCTGAATGCGCTGCGCGCCGCCGAATCCGCCTCGCGGCACGGCATGGTCGGTGCGTTGGGAAGTCACGTCGGGCGTCATGCGGCACTCGCTGCGGTTAAGTTCGAAGAGGGATGCACGGGACGGATCGCGGCGCCGAGTATGTCTTCCTGGGTGAGACCGTCGTTGACGAAGTCGCCACGCAATTCGCCTTCGCCGATCACGAGCACGCGGTCGCTCAGGCCGAGTACTTCCGGCAATTCGGACGACACCATGATGATCGACATGCCGCGCTGCGCCAGTTGAAAGATCAGCTTGTAGATTTCGTATTTCGCGCCGACGTCGACGCCGCGCGTCGGTTCGTCGAGGATCAGCACTTTCGGATCGGTCAGCAGCATGCGCGTGAGCACCGCCTTCTGCTGATTGCCGCCCGAGAGGCTCGCAATCGACAGCATCGGATTCGCCGCGCGCACCGAAAGCCGCCTCATTTCCGTATTGATCGTGTCGAGTTCGGCGGCGGAATCGATGCGCCCGCCCGATGCGAAACGCTGCAACACCGCGAGCGTGATGTTGTGGCCGACGCTCAAGCCCGGCACGATGCCGTGACGCTTGCGATCCTCGGGCACCATCGCGATGCCGGCGCGAATCGCGTCGATCGGCGCGCGAATCTTCAAGGGCTTGCCGTCGAGCATGACGCTCGCTTCGCTCCCGCCCGCGTACGCGCCGAAGATCGCCTGCATCAGTTCGGTGCGGCCCGCGCCGACGAGTCCCGCGACGCCGAGAATCTCGCCGCGCCGCAACGAGAACGACACGTCGTCCACACGCTTGCGGCGCGGATTCGTCACGTCGAAACAGGTCACGTGGCGCGCTTCGAAAACCACCTCGCCGATCGGATGCGGCTCGCGCGGAAACAGGTTTCTGATCTCGCGGCCCACCATCAGCGAGATGATGCGGTCGGTCGTCAGCGCGTGCATCGGCTCGGTCGCGACATGACGGCCGTCGCGAATCACGCTGATCGTGTCGCAAACCGCCGCGACTTCGTCGAGCTTGTGCGAGATGTACACGCAGGCAATGCCGCGCCGCTTCAGATCGCGCACGATGTCGAGCAGAATCGCGATCTCGGCGGCAGTCAGCGACGACGACGGTTCATCGAGAATCAGCAGCTTCGCGCGCTTGTTGAGCGCCTTCGCGATTTCGATCAGCTGCTGATGGCCGCCGCCGTAGTTCATCACCGGCTGCGCGGCATTGATGCCGCTAATGCCGAGTTCGCGCAACAGTTCGTCGGCGCGCTGATACATCGCCGCGTAGTTCATGCGGCCGCCGGGCAGCGTGATTTCGTTGCCGAGAAAAATGTTCTCCGCGACCGAGAGCTCCGGCACCAGCATCAGCTCCTGGTGAATGATGATGATGCCCGCGCGCTCGGTGTCGCGAATGCTCGTGGCCTTCAGCGACTCGCCTTCCCAGCGTATTTCGCCATCCCAGGTACCGTGCGGATAGACGCCGGAAAGCACTTTCATCAGCGTCGACTTGCCCGCGCCGTTCTCGCCGCACAGGCCCACGCATTCGCCCGGCGAGACGGTCAGGTCGATGCCGTCGAGCGCCTTCACGCCGGAAAAAGCTTTGACGATGCCGCGCATCGTCAGAAGAGGTTGCGTCATTCGCTATGCCTCGCTGCAAGGTGGGCGGGCGGCCACGCTCGCGGGCACCGTGGCCCGCGAAGCGTGGCGCTCACGCCGCGCCCGTCTTCCGTCCCCGTCTTCCGCCTTATTGGCTCGCGAGCTGCGCCTGCGTGTAGAAGCCGTCTTTCACGACGATGTCGAGGTTGGCCTTGGTCAGCTTGGTCGGCTGCAACAGCACCGTATCGACCTTCTTCTTGCCGTTGTCGTATTGCGCATTGAAGCCCGGCTTCTCGCCCTTCGCAAGCGCCACCGACAGCTTCGCCGCTTCGCCCGCGATCAGCTTGAGCGGCTTGTAGACCGTCATCGTCTGCGTGCCGGCCGCCACGCGCTTGACGGCCGCGAGGTCGGCGTCCTGGCCCGAGATCGGTACCTTGCCCGCGAGGCCCTGCGCGGCGAGCGCCTGGATCGCGCCGCCGGCGGTGCCGTCGTTCGAGGCGACGACGGCGTCGATCTTGTTGTTGTTCGCGGTCAGCGCGTCTTCCATGATGCGCAGCGCCGTCGATGCGCTCCACTCCGGCACCCACTGCTGGCCGACCACCTTGATGTCGCCCTTGTCGATCGCCGGTTGCAGCACCTTCAGTTGTCCCTGGCGCAGCATCTTCGCGTTGTTGTCGGTCGGCGCGCCGCCAAGCAGGAAGTAGTTGCCCTTCGGCCGCACGTCATAAACACCCTGGGCCTGCATTTCGCCGACCTTCTCGTTGTCGAACGAGATATAGGCGTCGATGTCGGCATCGAGAATCAGGCGGTCATACGACACGACCTTGATGCCGGCCTTCTTCGCTTCGGCGACCACGTTGCCGAGCGTCTTCGAGTTGAACGGCACGATCACGATTACGTCGACACCACGCGAAATGAGGTTTTCGATCTGCGAGATCTGCCGCTCCTCGCTCGCGTCGGCCGACTGCACCGACACTTTCGCGCCGAGCTTTTCCGCCGCGGCGACGAAATAGTCGCGATCGCGCGACCAGCGCTCGACGCGCAGATCGTCGATACAGAAGCCGATTTCCGGATGATCCTTGCTCGCATGCGCGAGCGGTGCGGCAAGCGACAGGCTGGCGAGCACCGCTCCGCATAGGAGCGAACTCAGTACGTGACGACGCATTGCGAATTTCATTTCTGTCTCCTTGTTGTGATAACCGGAATACCGGATGGGTCGGCCTGCGCTGCGAGCCGCAGAACCGGATCAACGACAACCCACAGCTTCCTGTTTCGCGCGATCAGCGTGGCCGCGCGATCTTTGTGTAAGGCTTTTTCCGATGCTTCATAAAGTGCCGCTTGCCGCGCGTTCCGTTGCGCCGCTTACGTTCTTCAACGTCCGCTATAGATCGCCTGATTGACGATGTTTTCCATGCGTTCCTGCTGTCCGCTCGCGTGTTGCGGATTCAGATCGCGCGCCAGCGTATCCGTTGCGAGCGTCGCCAGCGAATGGTCGCCGGACAGGATCTTGCGGCCGAACTCCGTGTCCCAGCCGGCATAACGCTGGCGCTTGAACTGTTCGAGGAGATCGTTTTCGATCAGCACCGCCGCGCGTTCGAGGCCGAGCGCGAGGTTGTCGATCGCGCCGATATGGCCGTGAAACAGGTCTGCCGCATCGACGCTCTGCCGGCGCACCTTCGAGTCGAAGTTCATGCCGCCGGTCGTGAAGCCGCCGTGACGCAGAATCTCGTAGAACGCGAGCGTCAGTTCCTCGACGCTATTAGGGAATTGATCGGTATCCCAACCATTTTGCGGATCGCCGCGATTCGCATCGACGCTGCCGAAAATGCCGAGCGCAAACGCCGTCGCGATCTCGTGATGGAACGAGTGCCCCGCGAGCGTCGCGTGATTCGCCTCGATGTTCACGCGAATGTCCTTGTCGAGCCCGTATTGCAGCAGGAAGCCGTGTACGGTCGCGACGTCGTAGTCGTATTGATGTTTGGTCGGCTCCTGCGGCTTCGGCTCGATCAGCAGCGCGCCCTTGAAGCCGATCTTGTGCTTGTGATCGACCACCATGTGCAGGAAACGCGCAAGCTGCGCGCGTTCGCGCACGAGGTCGGTATTGAGCAGCGTGTCGTAGCCCTCGCGGCCGCCCCACAATACGTAGTTTTCGCCGCCGAGGCGCTGCGTCGCGTCGAGCGCGTGACGCACCTGGGTCGCGGCGAAGGCGAAGATTTCCGGATTCGGACTGGTTGCCGCGCCCCCCGCATAGCGCGGATGCGAGAACAGGTTCGCGGTGCCCCACAGCAGCCTGATGCCGGTGTCCTGCTGCTTGCGCGCGAGGTAGTCGGACACGCGCAGGAAGTTCTCGCTATAGTCCTTGACGCTCGTGCCTTCGGGCGCGACGTCGGTATCGTGGAACGTGTAGTACGGCGTGCCGAGCTTCGAGAAGAACTCGAATGCGGCATCGGCTTTCTGCAGGGCCCGCTCCATCGCGTCGCCGGGCTGCTGCCATGGACGATGGAACGTGCCCTGGCCGAAGATATCGACGCCGGGCCACACGAACGTATGCCAGTAGCATACGGCGATGCGCAGATGTTCTTCGAGCGTCTTGCCGAGCACTTTCCTGTTTCTGTCGTAGTGACGGTACGCAAGCGGATTATCCGCGTGCGGACCTTCATAACGGATCTCGGGAATGTGTTCGAAGTAAGGCATCTGCGTCTCCTTGTTGTGCCGCATCGCAACCCGCGCGACGGCGCCGCGCCGGTCGACAAAGTGACGCCATGCTGCCGCTTGCACGATATGTCGGCAATTGCGAAATTGCGCAGCACGCTTGATGTTTCTTACCGCCCGCGCGTTTGTTGATTACCGCGGCGCGATTCGGGGCCTAGAATAACCGGACGCTTAAAAAACGGGGCGGCCCGCCGGCGCCCGCTCGACTACACAGGAGACAAAGGCGCCGTGGCCATTCGAGCCCTACGCCGCTTACCGTCATGACCCGCCCGCAAGCCCCCCAGACGACCCATCGGATCGCGCTGCTGTTCAACGCGAACAAGGTCTACGACCGCGAGATCATCACCGGCATCGGCAACTACCTGCTGTCGACGCGGGTCGCGTGGGACCTGTTCCTCGAAGAAGACTTTCGCTGCCGGCTCGCGGGCATCGAGCGCTTCGACGGCGACGGCATCATCGCGGATTTCGACGACCCCGCCGTGTACGAAGCGCTGCGCGGCTGTCCGTTGCCGGTGGTCGCGGTGGGCTCCTCGTACGAAGACCCGGAGCAGTATCCCCCGGACTTACCCTATATCGCGACCGACAACAGCAAGCTCGTATCGCTCGCGTACACGCATCTGATCGGCGCCGGGCTCGAAAACTTCGCGCTCTACAGCCTGCCGCAGGCGCAGGAAAACCGCTGGGCGCAGCAGCGCGAACTCGCGTTCGCCCATTTGCGCAGCACGGACGGACACGGCACCGCGCAGATCGGCAGCGAGATCTATCGCGGCCTGTCGACAAGCGCGCCGTCATGGAACCAGGCGACCGAACAGCTCACGACGTGGCTGCGGCAATTGCCGAAGCCGGTCGGCATCATCGCCGTGACCGATGCGCGGGCGCGCCATCTGTTGCAGGCCTGCCTGATCGCGGGCATTCCGGTGCCCGAGGAAGTCGCGATCATCGGCATCGACAACGATCCTCTCACGCGTACGCTCACGCGCATTCCGCTTTCGTCGGTGATTCAGGGCACCGAGGAAATGGGCCGCACCGCCGCGCACATCCTGCATCAGATGCTGCACGGCGCGCGTTTTCCGGGGCGCCGCATCCTCGTGCCGCCGGTCGGCATCAACGTGCTCGAATCGACGCGGCATCAGCCACTCGCGAGCCCTTACGTGATGCGCGCGCGGCACTTCATTCGCCAGTACGCCTGCCAGGGCATCCGCACCGAACAGGTGGCCGACTATGTGGGCGTGTCGCGTTCGTCGCTCGAAGAGTACTTCCGGCGCGAACGGCAATGCACCGTGCACCAGGAAATCCTGCGCCACAAGCTCGACGTTGCGAAGTCGCTGCTCGCGAAACGCGACGCGTCGAGCGCGGAGGTCGCGATTCGCTGCGGCTTTACGTCGCTGCAATACATGTACGCGGTATTCCGGCGCGAACTCGGCTGCACGCCGCGCGAATACCAGGAGCGCGCGAGTTCGAAGCCGGAGCAAACGGCGGGCTGAGCGCTTTTTATTTTTTCTTTGCACCGACCACATGATCAGCATCGCACAACTTTCTTCCGAGCCGTGGGGCACGCTGCACGGCGGCGATCGCGTCCGGCTCTATACGCTGCGCAACGCGCACGGCATGAAGGTCGCCATCAGCGACCTCGGCGCGACGCTGATCTCCTGGCATGCGCCGGATCGCGCGGGACGTCTCGGCGATATTCTGCTCGGCCACGACACGCCCGCCGAATACGTCGCGGCAACGACCTATATGGGCGGACTGATCGGTCGCTGGGCCAACCGTATTGCCGGCGCGCGCTTTATGCTCGACGACATCGAGTACACGCTCGACCGCAATGAAGGCACGAACCTGCTGCACGGCGGCACGGTCGGTTTTCATCGCGCGCTGTGGGACGTGAGCGAGGACGACGGCGCGTTGCTGATGCGCCTCGAATCGCCCGAAGGCGACGCCGGGTTTCCGGGCAACGTGACCGTGCAGGTGCGCTATTCGCTCGACGACGACGGCACGCTGACGATCGAATACGAAGCGATCACCGACGCGGCGACGCCGCTCAATCTGACGAGTCATCCGTACTTCAATCTGACGGGGCGCGCGGGCACCGATATTCGAGGGCATGTACTGTCGATCGACGCCGAACGTTTTTTCGAAGTCGACGCGACGATGATTCCGTGCAAGCTCGCCGACGTCGCGGGCAATGCATTCGACTTCCGGCAGAGCGCGCCGCTCGGCGCGCGGCTCGACTGGCCGCATGCGCAACTTGCGCGAGCGGGCGGCTTCGATCATTGCTATGTGCTGCGCGATGAGGACGAAAGCGGCGCGAATGGCGCGAATGGCGTGCACGGCTCGAATGAAAGCACGCCGCCGCGAGTGCGCGAGGTTGCATGCGCATACGATCCGGGCAGCGGACGCGAGCTGACCGTATCGACCGATCAGCCCGGCTTGCAGTTCTATACCGGCAATGCACTGAACGGCAACGGCGGCCGCGGCGGAGTGCGTTATCAACGGCATGCGGGTTTGTGCCTCGAAGCCTGCGGCTTTCCGAACCAGGTCAATATGACCGGACAGGATCAGGCGATCGTGCGGCCCGGTGACACTTACCGGCAAATCACCGCTTATCGTGTCGACGTGCGCAAGGGCGCTTGAGCGAATGTCCCGCTAATTTCCGCGTTTCTCTTACGAACGGCACCACGCCCCCATTACAACGCGCCGACTTGTTGTTTGCGTCAATACTGAATTAACGACCTGGTGGTTTCCCCAAGGCGGCCCACTTTCTAGACTCCGTCAATGGGTGCCGGGATTGTCGCGGTACCGATAGACAATGTCGGAGGGAAAACATCATGAAATCGCTGATTCAGGCCGCCGTATTCGCGGCCGTCATCGCCGCGCCGCTCGCGGCGTTCGCGCAATCCGAGCAGCCGGTCACGCGCGCGGAAGTGAAGGCGCAATTGCAGCAGCTCGAACAGGTGGGCTACAACCCGGCCGAATCGACGGACGCCAGCTATCCGGCCGATATTCAGGCAGCCGAAGCACGCGTCGCCACGCAGAACGCCATGGCCCAGGGCGACACCACCGGCTATGGAACGCCGGCGACGGGAACGTCGCAATCGGGCGGGCAGCATCCGATGGTGACGAATCCCGCGGATCAGTAAGGCGTACTGCACACCGTATCGCAATCGCGCGGGCAGGCGTTTTCGACAGGACGCTTGAGAGTCGCTTGAGTGTCTTTTGACACGCGTCGCGCTTTTGCGGCATGCGTATCTCGCGCGGCGTATACGGCTTTACAGTCTCCATGCCATATGAAGCGAGCCATGCCTTTCCAGGGCATGGCTCGCTTTCTTGCATTGACGCGGAGCACTTCGCGAAGCGGGACCAGCAGGCATCGATCCATGCGAATATCGTCGATCCGATCTGTCGAGTGCGCAGTACATGTTGATGCATTTCATCAATGCATACATTCGATAAGAAAATAGACTCAACCTGTGTTGAATCCCGCTGTATCGAATCCCGCTGTGTCCAATCCCGATTTGCACGATCCACGAGCCTCGGCTCCTTCGCTGCAGCTCCCTCATTTCCTGGAGACATGCCATGCCCCGCACCGCCGCTGAGAAACGCGCCGCTTTCCGCGCCCTGCATACGTCCGGCTGTTTCGTGCTGCCCAATCCCTGGGATGCGGGCAGTGCGCGCTATCTGCAAACGCTCGGCTTCAAGGCGCTGGCCACGACGAGCTCGGGTTTCGCATGGTCCACCGGCCACGCCGACAACACGCTCCCGCGCGCAGCGGTCCTCGCGCATCTGCGCACGATCGTCGAGGCGACCGATCTGCCGGTCAACGCCGACTTCGAAAATGGCTTCGGCCGCGACCCGCAGGAAGTCGCCGAAAGCGTGAAGCTCGCGGTCGCAACCGGCGTAGCGGGCCTGTCTATCGAGGATTCGACTGGCGACGCAGCCGCGCCGCTCTTCCCCGTCGACGTCGCCGTGCAGCGCATCAGCGCGGCACGACGCGCGATCGACGAAACCGGCGGCGACACGTTGCTGATCGGCCGCGCGGAAAACTTCTTCGCCGGCCAGGCCGATCTCGACGACGCGCTTACGCGCCTGAAGGCCTACGCGGCGGCAGGCGCCGACTGTCTGTACGCACCCGGCATCCAGACGCGCGAGCAGATCGAGGCGGTGGTCGCGGCCGTGGCGCCGAAGCCCGTCAATCTGCTGATCGGCTCGACGTCGACGCTTACCGTGCAGGACGTCGCGGCGCTCGGCGTGCGGCGCATCAGCGTCGGCGGCGGGCTCGCGCGCGCGGCATGGGGCGGCTTCATGCAGTCGGCCCGGGCGCTCGCCGAAGGACGCTTCGAGTTCACGGGCGCGGCGCCCGGCTCGCAGCTCAACGAGTTGTTCAATCGCGGCGTGTGAGTTGCGAGTTGCGATGCGCGTGTTGCGGCACAAACTCGCTCGGGCAGATGAAGCTGTGCCTCGCGACGGCCAACGTTTCCGATGAGAAAAGCGCACCCGCGCCTTGCGCCTCTCCCATGCAGGCTCCCCCTTTCGCCGCGCCGTTCATGCCCGGCGAATCAGGCCGCCGCATCGAATGTTATGATCGGAAACCCCATTCGCCACGATCAAGCGCGGACCCGAACGAGCCGCAAGCCTCATGGACACCCACCTCACCAAACCCGCCGACCCGTCCACCACCGACCTCGGCCGGCGCGTGCGCGCCGCCCGCCAGGCGCAGGACCTGACGCTCGAAACCGCGAGCCGCCTGTGCGGCGTATCGCGCTCGACGCTGTCCAAAGTCGAAAACGGCCTGATGTCCCCCACTTTCGACGTGCTGCAAAAAATCGTCCTGGGCCTGAAGATCGAAATCGGCGAACTGTTCGGCTCCACGCCGAAAGTGAGCGCAAGCGGCCGGCGCGCGCTGACCCGTAAGAACGAAGGCCAGCGCCACGCGTATCGCGGCTACCAGATGGAGTTACTCGCTACCGATCTCGCGCACAAAGCGATGCTGCCGTTTCGCATCCGCATTTCCGCACATACGCTCGATGCCTTCGACGACTGGGGCCGTCACGAAGGCGAGGAATTCCTGTACGTCATTAGCGGCAGCGTGTGCCTCTATTCGGAGTTGTATGCGCCGACGCATCTGAATGCGGGCGATAGCCTCTACTTCGACAGCCGCACGGGCCATGCGGCGGTGTCCACGAGCGAGGAAGACGCGGAAGTGTTGTGGATGGCGACGAACGCGGACCTGCCGCAAACGCCGCCGGTGACCGTCGAGTCGATGAAGAAATAACGCGCGCTGGGCGCGCCCTGAGCCCCGAGCCCGAGGCGGCGTTCGCGCGGCGCGCGATTCAACGCCCGCGCGCGCATGAACGCATAAAAACTAGCTGCCCTCGCGCGCCTGCGCCAGCACCGCGAGGTTGCCCTCGCCGAAACCATGATGCCCCTTGCGCTGCACGATCTCGAAGAAGATCTCGCCAGCACCGCGGCGCACGAAGGTCTGGAAAAACAGCAGCGGCACACCGTCCGCGCCGATCTCGCCATCGACGAGCACATGCGTGCGGCGCAACCGTTCGACGTCGAGCCCGTGCCCCGGCAAACGCGCATCGAGCCCTTCGTAGTAACGCGGCGGCGGCTCGACGAATTCGACGCCGTTCGCGAGCAGGCGCTCGACGCACGCGAGGATGTCGTCGGTGGCAAGCGCGATGTGCTGCACGCCCTCGCCCGGATGATCGGGCAGATAGTCGTGCATCAGGTTGGTCCGGCGCGTGCCTTCTTCATAGAGCGGCACGCGGATCGCGCCGCACGGCGACACCATCACGCGCGATTCCGCCGATACGTGCCAGTTCGCATGCAGTTCGTGAATCTCGCGGAAGTTGAGCAGATCGCGATAGAAGTCGATCCATTCCTGCATGCGGCCTTCGCCGACCGTCTGCGTCAGATGATCGACCGCAACGAGCCCGCTGCCCGCGTGATTGAGATCGGCCTGCGCCGTGTCGATTTCGATCGGCCGGAAATCGATGTCGAAGATCGAGATATCGCCGAGGCCGCCGCGCTGACCGCCACGCCCGCGCCAACGGTCGACGAAATAGATATGCGAATCGCCGATGCCCTGGATCGCCGGAATCAGCAGCTCGCCCACGCCGAGGCGCTCGCCTTCGAACTCCCACGCGCCGAGTTCGACTGCGCGTTCGAACGCGCGCTGCGCATTGGCCACGCGAATCCCGATTGCGCAGATGCCGACGCCGTACTCTTCGGCATAACGCGCGGCAAACGAGTCGGGTTCGGCGTTGATGAGGAAATTCATCTCGCCCTGCCGGTACAGCGTGACGGCCTTGCTGATATGGCGCGCGATCGCCTTGAAGCCGAGCCGCGTGAAAACCTCGCCGAGCGCGTGCGGATCGCGCGCGGCAAACTCCACGAATTCGAGGCCGGCCGTGCCGAGCGGATTGTGCTCAGACGCCAACACGGCGCGCTGCGCGGCCTCTGGAGTGGGCAAGTCGCTGGGCATGACAATCTCCTTGTACGGTCTTTCGACGCGGCAGCCGGTCGGTCGGAATTCGACGCAACCGTGCCGGCTGTTCGCGATGGGGTGCGCCATGCATGATGCGCGCGTGGCATGCCGCAACCCGGACGGATCGCGGCGGCTGTTGCACCGTGTTTTTACACCGGGTCGCGGGGCGTTCGCAACCTTCGTTTTGTACCGGATGGTTCATCCTGGTTCGTCCTGTGGTTCATCCTGGCTCGCCCTTCAGGGCGCCGACGCTTGCACCCGCCGCAGTGCGCCAACCCTGCGCGCCAACTGGCCGGTCATTGGGGCGCCTCGTCCGCATCGCCCGGCCCGCTGCTTCGGCGAGACTTGCGCGCGCGCCTGCTCCGCGCCTTGTCCGCGCCGTGGCTCCCGTTTCTGGCCGCCTCCTTGCCCGCGGCCTTGCCTGAAATCGCCGTCATCCTCTCCCGCGCGAACTCGCGCACCGCCTCGATAAACGCGCGCCCCACGGCCGACGGCTGCGTATCCGAGCGGCGGATCAGCCCGACCGGCTCGCTGGTGCCCGTGAACGGCAGCGGCAAGCGCACCAGCATGCCTTGCGCCAGCTCGTATTCCACCGCGCTCAGCGGCACGAACCACACCGCGCCGTTTTCGAGCGCCAATGCCCGCCCCGTCGAGACCGACAGCACCTCGACGAACGCCGACAACGGCGGCACGCCCCACGCACTGAGCAGGCTCTCCGCCGACTGGCGGATCAAGGTGCCGAACGGCGGCAGCACGACCGGAAACTCTTCCAGCGACGCCGCCTGCAAGCCGGGCCCCTGAGCGAGCGGATGCCTGGCGCGCACCACCGCGATCAGCGGCTCGGTGAACAGTTGCTCGAAGCTCAGGCCGACCATCCGTTCCGGGTCCGCGAGACGGCCGATCGCGAATTCGATCGAGCCCGCTTTCAGGCGTTCGAGCAGCTCCGGGTTCGCGCCGGTCGCGAGACGCACGATCACGCGCGGCCACTGCGCCGCGAACCGCCGCAGCACGGGCGGCACGAGCACCGCGGCCACGGTCGGCAGCACGCCGACTTCGAGCGTGGCGGCGGCCGCGCCTTCCGCGCGCGCGAGCAGGTCGACGCCCTGGCGCAGCGCGCTCACGCAGGCGCTCGCGTGCGGCATGAAGAGTTGTCCCTCGCGGGTCGGCACCGCGCCGTGGCGGCCGCGCTCGAACAGCTTCACGCCGAGAATCGCCTCCAGCTCGGCGACCGTCTTCGACACGGCCGGCTGCGTGATGGACAGACTGTCCGCCGCCCGCTGGACGCTGCCGAACTGCGCGACGGCCAGAAAGCACTGGAGATGACGGAATTTGACGCGGCTATCCGCGAGGCTTCGTTGCATAACGTGAGGTTATACGAAACGGGTGAAAACGTCATTTTGCATAACCGCCGGCTTTGGATAAAGTTCCTGTCACAACGTCGCCCCCCACGATTCCTCCCACGGAGACACTTCATGGAAGATTCTTCCCTCACCCCGCGCGAGTTCGCGTCCCATCCCGCTTACGTCTATCCCCAGTACGGTTCGTCGGTCAAACGCGGCCCCACCCGCCCGCTGATCCCGCTGAAGGAAAAGCTGCGCGACCAGCGCGTGCCGGTCTACGGCACCGAGGACCTCGGCGCGCTCGACCACGATCTGACGCGCAACGCGGTGCGCAACGGCGAGCCGCTCGGCGAGCGCATCATCGTGACGGGTCGCGTGCTCGACGAAGGCGGCCGCCCGGTGCGCAACACGCTCGTCGAAGTGTGGCAGGCGAACGCGGCCGGCCGCTACGTGCACAAGGCCGACCAGCACGACGCGCCGCTCGACCCGAACTTCCTCGGCGCGGGCCGCTGCCTCACCGACAACGAAGGCCGCTACCGCTTCCTGAGCATCAAGCCGGGCGCGTATCCGTGGGGCAATCACCCGAACGCCTGGCGTCCGCAGCACATCCACTTCTCGCTGTTCGGCGACCACTTCGGCTCGCGTCTCGTCACGCAGATGTACTTCCCCGGCGACCCGCTGCTCGCGTTCGACCCGATCTACCAGGGCACACCGGAACATGCCCGTGAGCGCATGATCGCGAAGTTCTCGCTCGACACCACCCAAGAGGCTTATGCGCTCGGCTACGATTTCGACATCGTGCTGCGCGGCCCGAACGAAACCCCGATGGAGCGCTAAGCCATGACGACCCTCAAGCAAACGCCTTCGCAAACCGTTGGCCCGTACTTCGCCTACGGTCTTTGCCCGCAGCAATACGACTTCGACTACAAGAGCCTGTTCACGCACGTCCTCGCCGACATGGAAGCGGCCGGCGAGCACATCACGATCGTCGGCCAGGTGTTCGACGGCGACGGCAACGCGGTCGGCGACGCGATGGTCGAGATGTCGCAGGTCGATTCGAACGGCCACTATCCGGAATCGCGCGAGGAAATCCTGAAGACCGGTTTTCACGGCTTTGCGCGCGTCGGCACGGGCACGGACCCGCACAAGCGCTTTATCGTCGAGACGGTGAAGCCGGGCCGCGCGAACCCCACCGAAGCGCCGCACATCAACGTGATCCTGACGATGCGCGGCATGCTGCTGCACACGTTCACGCGCATCTACTTCGAAGACGAAGCCGAGGCAAACGGCCAGGACGCCGTGCTGGCGTCGGTGCCGGCCGAGCGCCGCAACACGCTGATCGCGCGTCGCGAGCCGGGTGCAGCGAACGTCTACCGCTTCGACATCCGCATGCAGGGCGATAAGGAAACCGTGTTTTTTGATCTGTGAAGCGGTTTTTTCACACTTTCATATCGCTTTCAATTACACTCGACGTGATCCGTCAAGCGACTGGATCGTGAAACTCCGAGTAGTAAGAGTTGAGCCCGCCTTTAAGCGGGCTTTTTTTTGGCTTTCGCTTTTTTGCCGCGATGCCGGGTGGCGCGCTCAGCAACGGAAATGTTCGATGCTTTGTCCCGCGTAAATCGCGCGCGCGAGCCAGGCGGGTTTATCGCCGCGACCATCCCACGTATTGCCGAACGCGTCGCGGTACTTCACCGCGCTGGCGGCTTTCTCGTCGGCTTCGAGCGATTCGGCCAGCGCTTCGAGTGTGATGTCGTAGTCGTCCATGCGTCGGCGAATCCACGCGACCATGCGCTCGCGCACATTCTCATCGTGTTCGAACAGTCGTTGTTGCCGTTCTTGCTCTTTCATAGCGTATTGGTATCGCAGCAGCCTGCTGGCGTTAGACAACCGGGAATTTCGCAAAACAACGCGAAGCCCGTGTTCGATTCAGAGGAAGCAAGGCAATTCGCGGGGTAATCCACTCAGTAATCCGAATGCACAGCCTTTTCAAGGATGCGTGAAAACCCGCATCTGCCAGCCATGCCTGTTTGATTGCCGATGGAAGCGCCTGAACCGGAACACGGAGATCGGACGCATTCGCCGCCGGGCGGTTCGAATTACACCTTTGAATTGCGTCCCCGAACTACGCCCCGGCCTCGCCTCACGGGTTCGAGGGAGCGGCGGCGTATGGAAGGCCATTCTAGCATTGGGCTTATTTCGCCCGTAGCAAAGGACTCTTGCCTTTGCCGCCGATTGTTCGGCTGATGTCTCTATGTCCCCTTATGTCCCTTTCAGCGGGCATGACTTCAGCCGCGTTCCCGCCAGACAATGCGATACTCCACACCCCGGCCCTCACAAGCCGCCCCGCTCGGCCCGTCACGCCAGCGCTTCGAGCGACGGGACCACCTCAAAGGAGACACGACCATGCCCGCTTCGACCGCCGTCCTCACGATTCTCGCCGCGCTGCTGCTGGGCGCGATGAGTCCCGGGCCGAGCTTCGTCATCGTCGCGCGCAATGCGATCGGCCTGTCGCGCGGCGACGGTCTGGCGACGGCGCTCGGCATGGGCATCGGTGGCGTGTTCTTCAGCGGCATCGCGCTGCTCGGCCTCTATACACTGCTCGCGACGGTCGCATGGCTGTACGTCGGCCTGAAGATCGCCGGGGGCGTCTACCTCGTCTACCTCGCCTCGAAAATCTGGCGCGGCGCCGCGAAGCCGCTCGCCTTCGACGCCACGCAAAGCGGCGCCGGCAATCCGCGCAAATCGTTCTGGATCGGCCTTAGCACGCAGCTCAGCAATCCGAAAACAGCCGTCTACTACGGCAGTATCTTCGCCGCGCTGCTGCCGCAGCATCCGCCGGTGTGGTGCTACTTCGCGCTGCCGCCCGCGATCTTCGCGATCGAGGCCGGCTGGTACACGATCGTCGCGCTGTGCTTTTCGAGCAAGCGTCCGCGCGAAATCTATCTGCGCTGGAAGGCGTGGATCGACCGCATCGCCGCGAGCGCGGTCACGGCACTCGGGTTGCGCCTGATTCTGAACGCGCACAAGGTGGGAATCTGAGCGATGCATGGGCGCGCGCCGTTCGTAGCGCGCGCCCCGCGCGTCAGCCCTTGCCTTCCGCCTTGATGCGCGCCCGCAGTTCGAACTTCTGGATTTTCCCCGTCGACGTCTTCGGCAATTCCCCGAAACGCACCGCCTTCGGCAATTTGTAGCCGGCCAGAAACAGCCGGCAGTGCGCGATGATGTCTTCCTCGGTCGCCTGCGCGCCTTCCTTCAGTTCGATGAACGCGCACGGCACTTCGCCCCACTTCGGATCGGCCATCGCGACCACCGCCGCGACCGATACCGCCGGATGGCGATACAGCGTGTCCTCGACCTCGATGCTCGAAATATTCTCGCCGCCCGAGATGATGATGTCCTTGCTGCGGTCGCGAATGCGGATATAGCCGTCGGGCGTGCGTACGCCAAGATCGCCGGTATGGAACCAGCCGCCGCGAAACGCCGCTTCGGTCGCGCGTTCGTTCTTCAGATAGCCCTTCATGCAGATGTTGCCGCGAAACATGATCTCGCCGAGCGTTTCGCCGTCGTCCGGCACCGCTTCGAGCGTGTCCGGGTCGAGCACCGCGACGGCCGCCTGCAGGTGATAACGCACGCCCTGGCGCGCGGTCAGATCGGCGCGCGTGTTTTCGTCGAGCGCATCCCACGCGTCCTGCTTCGCGCAGACGGCCGCCGGCCCATAGGTTTCGGTGAGGCCGTACACGTGCGTCAGATCGAAGCCGATCTCCCTCATCTTCGCGATCACCGCGGGCGGCGGTGCCGCGCCCGCGACCATCGTCGAGACGCGATGCTCGATACCCTCGCGCCACTCGGCCGGCGCATTGGCGAGCGCGTTCTGCACGATCGGCGCGCCGCAGTAATGCGTGATGCGCTCGCGGCGAATCAGTTCGAACACGGTCTTCGCATCGAACTTGCGCAGGCAGACGTTGACGCCCGCGCGCGCGGCGACGGTCCACGGAAAGCACCAGCCGTTGCAGTGAAACAGCGGCAGCGTCCATAGATAGACCGCGTGCTTCGGCATGTCCCATTCGAGGATATTGCTGAGCGCATTCAGATACGCGCCGCGATGGTGATAGACCACGCCCTTCGGATCGCCGGTCGTGCCCGACGTGTAGTTGAGCGCAATCGCATCCCATTCGTCGGCGGGCCGGGCCCACTCGAAGGCCGAGTCGCCCGCTTGCAGGAACGCTTCGTAGTCGGTCGCGCGGATAAACTGCGCGGCGTCGGCGGGCTGCGCGTCGGCCACGCTGATCACGCGCAGCCCGGGAAATTCGAGCGCGGCGCGATGCGCGAGCTCGCCGTATTCGGTATCGACGATCAGCACCTTCGCCTCGCCGTGGCGCAGCATGAACAGCAGCGAGGCGACGTCGAGCCGCGTATTGAGCGTGTTGAGCACGGCGCCCGCCATCGGCACGCCGAAGTGCGCCTCGATCATCGGCGGAATGTTGGGCAGCAGCGCGGCGACCGTATCGCCACGGCCAATGCCGGCCTCGCGCAGCGCGCTCGCGAGCCGCCGCGCGCGTTCGTAGGTCTCGCTCCAGCTGCGGCGAATCTCCCCGTGGACGATCGCGAGCCGCTCGCCATACACCTGCGCGGCGCGCGCGAGGAAGTCGATTGGCGTGAGCGGGACATAATTGGCCTCGCGCTGCTCGAGACCGTCGTCGAACCTGTGCTTCGTCATTGCATCGTCTCCTGAGGCGCGAGCCGCGCCGCCGATTGTTCTGGTTGATGAGCTGGCTTCGCTATTGTCGGCGTGAACTGCCCGTCATTCAAATAGCAGCGTAGCGTGCTCGAACCGGCCCGGCCAGTACGGCTTCCAGGCCGTTTGCTGCCGATCAATGGCGCTCCGCCCACCGACTTTGCGCGACGACCACTCGAAGAAACCCCAGCATGACTTCACACGCCCGCCATTGCATTGTGCGGGAATTGAAAAAGCCGTCGCCGGAATAATCCGGCGACGGCTTTTTCACGAGTCTATATCGAGACGCCGCGCGACACGTCCGCGCAGCGCAAACGAACGCGCTAATCCAGGCGCACACCGCCGCGACGTGTCGCGCGCCGTTCGAGAACGGCATCCGTCTTGAACAGCGCGAACATGATCGCGGTCAGCACACCGGATTTTTTCCAGCGCAAATAATAGCGATGCGCGGTCTGATACGGCACATGATGCTCGGGCATCGCGCTCCACGGCGCGCGCGTGTGCAACACCCACATCACGCTATCCAGCACGCGGCGCAGATCGATCGGCGGACGTCCGCGACGTGGCCCCTCGTTCAGCGATTCAGGCAGCAGCGGCTCGACCCGCAGCCATTGCTCGTCGGTTAACTCCTGAACGGCGGGCCAGGCCGTCAGCGGTTCGGAAGAAGGAATATTCATGCATAAAAGCGCGGCGCGCTCGCGCACAACGTGTATGCGAGCGTCTCTGCGAAACAATATCTATAGCGAATATTTTTGAGACTACTCGAACCGAGCCTGGGCAAAGGTCAATTCTTGTTAATCGCGCGAGTGCAATTGTCAAAAAACACAATAAGTTATTGCACCGCCGCATGAAGGGTGCAATGCGAGTCGTGGTCTATCATCGGCGCGCCCGGCGCCGCGGCCCGCCCGCGAGCGCCGTGTCCAAACGAAAAAATCCACCCATCCACACGCAGGAAAACCAGTGAGACATCTCTGCTTTCTCAAGACCGCCGCAGTCGTGGGCGGAGCCGCCCTCGCCATGACGTCGGAGCAGGCTTGCGCGCAAAGTTCGATCACGCTGTACGGCGTCGCCGACGTCAGCGTGCGCTATCTGACGAACTCGAACGCCCGGAACGACAACCGCCTGTACATGACGAACGGCGCGATCACCAATAGCCGCTGGGGTCTGCGCGGCTCGGAAGACCTGGGTCACGGCATGAAGGCGATCTTCGATCTGGAAAGCGGCATCAACCTGCAGGACGGCTCGGCATCGGACAGCCATCGCATCTTCAACCGCAACGCGTACGTGGGCCTGAGCAGCCCGTACGGCACGCTCACGCTCGGTCGCCAGAAGACGCCGCTGTTCGATCTGCTCGGCGATACCTACGACCCGCTCACGGTCGGCAACTACAACGAGAACTCGTGGTTGCCGGGCGCGCTCGGCGCGGGGCTCTACGCCGACAACGCGGTCAAATATAGCGGCACGTTCCAGGGCCTGACGGTGGCCGCGATGTACTCGTTCGGCACGAACTCGACCTCGACCGGCGAGGACGGCTTCTCGGGCCAGGTGCCGGGCCATCTCGGCGCCGGCAATATGTACGGCTTCACGCTGTCGTACGTGGCGGGTCCGCTGTCGGTCGCGGCCGGCGTGCAGCAAAACAGCGACAACGGCAATCGCAAGCAGACCGTCTTCAATGCCAACGCGGTTTATGCGTTCAGCGCGGCGAAGCTGTACGTCGGCTATCTGCATTCGAAGGACGACACGGGCTTCGTCGACAGCGCGCTCGCGCAGCAGACGCTCGTGCCGGGTGTCGATATCGTCCAGGGCTCGGGGCGCATCGACAACGGCCCGTTCGCCGGCGTCACGTGGCAGGCCACGCGCGCGCTCACGCTGACGGGCGCGGCGTACTACGACCATATGTCGAACGCGGCAATCGGCAACGGCGAACTGGGCAGCGGCTATCGCTACACGTTCGTGGCGTTGGCCGAGTACGCGCTGTCGAAGCGCACCGAGGTGTACGGCACCGTCGACTTCGACAAGGTGTCGGGCGCCGCATCGGTCGAACTGCCGGGCCGCAACAACCAGACCGGCATCGCGCTCGGTCTGCGAACGATTTTCTGACGCGGATGGGGCCCGCGCAGGCCCCTCTCGCGGCATAAAAAAACCCGGTATCCGTTGTGGCGGATACCGGGTTTTTTGCGTCGACTCGCCGGATCGGCAAGCGACGCGCACATAAAAAAGGTGCCGCGAACGGCACCTTTTTCTACTGCATGAACTACAGGCTTCTGCGGAAGCTTAGAAGCGGTGACGCAGGCCGACCGTAGCAGCCGTCTGGTTCTTCGACGACGACGTCGGAACCGAGTTGTCGCCGCTGTAGATCGAAGCCACGCCGCCATCGCCCATTGCGTGCTGGTACACGGCCTGAGCGTAGACGTCGGTGCGACGCGACAGCGAGTAGTCAGCCTGCAGGCCGATCTGGTGGTAACGGGTCTTCATGTCGTTACCGTCGGCGTTGACGCCGTAGCCGCGTGCGTCGGTGAACGTGTACGCGATGCCGAGGCCGAGAGCCGGGGTCAGGTTGTACTTGCCGTTGATTTCGTAGTTGTTGGTGTAGCCTTGACGCTGACCGTCCGCTGCGCCGACCAGGTTGTCGACGCGCGATTGCGTCCAGGCCACGCCGACCAGCGCCGGGCCGAAGCCGTACGAAGCTGCCGCGCCGAACTGACGCTGACGGAAGTTGCCTTCCAGAACGCCCGAGGTGTTCGCCAGCACGCCGTCCGATGCGCCGCCGTTGCCGTTCGGGTTGTTCTGTTGCGCGTAGGCAGCACCGAGGTGCAGGCCTTGCCACTGGTATGCAGCACCCAGGCTGTACTGGCGGTTGTTCGCGAATGCGCCAGCCTGGTTCGAGAAGCCGTACGTGCCGCCGAACGTGAAGCCTGCGTAGTTAGCGCTCGAGTACTTGATCGAGTTGTTGACCGACAGACCGCCGTTGGTGTTCAGGTTGTCGTTGTTGAACGGGTGCGCGAACGACGTGCCGCCCCAGCTGCCCGTTGCGGTCAGCGGCGCGAGGTAGTCCTGCACTGCGTCGTACTGGCGACCCAGCGTGACCGTACCGAATTGCGCGCTCGACAGGCCGACGAATGCCTGACGGTTGAACATGCCGTTGTTGTTGGCGAACTTGCCGTTGTTGATGTCGAAGCCGCTTTCCAACGTGAAGATTGCCTTCAGACCGTTGCCCAGGTCTTCCGAACCGCGCAGGCCGAACATGCTCTGGCTGATGCCGCCGCTACCTGCTGCCCACTTGGAATGGCCAGCAACGTTGCTGGTGTACGTCAGGCCCGCGTCGAGCACACCATACAGGGTCACGCTGCTTTGTGCGTGAGCGACCGATGCGACCGATGCGGCAGCCGCGACGACGATAAGACTCTTTTTCATGGGAACTCCAATTCGAAAAATTTTCACGGGGAGCAGGACTTGCCTCGGCAGCGGGACGCATCGCATCTGCTGCCGCCTTGTCGGCCGAACGCTCGGATCGACGGGGCACCCTTCAAGCGAAGCGTGAGTGTAGGTGGACACCCTAATAGCGACGCAGGTAGTTTGCGCAACAGGATTTTTCAAAATTCGCAACAATGTTCGGACAGGTGGCGTTAAGTAGTTGTTTTTCCGACGTTTATTGCAAAATAATGACAGGAGTTCGGTTGCCTTAGCCAAAATCAACTTTCAACATCTCAATCTTCGAAGTTGCGTGTTTGCAACGCTCTTTAATACGCGTGACGTAATCGGGTCGGAACGATTCGTGAATATCGCCGACTAATTTTTTGTAATAAAAGGCGATTGAAGAGAGGGTTTTGGGCGGCGTGCGAAATTTATTTTTTAATTCCGGGAACTTAGTAAAGTTAATGCTGTCATTTTCGCGATAAGACCCACGACGTCGAAATTACCGAATGGATTGCGACGCAATCCATTTATTTCACGATTACATGCGGATACCTGCGTATCGGCTATGTGCCGCGTGCAGGCAAGCCCGCTCAGCCTCGCTGCTCAATGCTCCCGGCTTCCGCCGGTTCAGACGCGGCTGCCAATAAAAAACCGCCTTCACGGCGGTTTTTCTGATTCTGGCTTCGGTTCGCGGTTTTTCCGCGCCGATTAAGGCTTGCGTGCCGCGCACGAAGAAGCCTTCAGCACGGGTGTTGCCCGGAGGTGAATTGCGACGCCGACCGTCGCGTGACAAAACCCGTGCTGAAAGCGGATGGCCTACGTCAATAAGCCTTCCCGTCTTTATTTAACGGCCTGACTGCTGTGGTTTTCACACGGAGTTTCCCTGATTCCACGGTCTCCCGGCTTATGGTCGGCGCTACGGGTGCCTGGGCGCGCCCCCGTCTTCGGGAAGATGATGCGCGCTGCTCCGTGACACACCGCCGAACGCCTGGTGACGATCGAGCCGCGAGCCCCGCGCGTCATCCGTCGATACCGCGAGGAACGGCTCCAGCCCGAAAAGCCACGCAAAACAGAAAGCGGCTCGCGTCAGTGCCCGCGCCGGCCGTTGCGGCATGTCTTCGCCGGCGCCGTCGAGCGGCGTGCTCGCCAACGGCTGGGATGGGATCGTCTCGGCGGCGGTATGGTCAGCTCGCATGATGGTTCTCGTTATTGATATGGTGTGGAAGCCGACCTGTCACCAACGACATGCCATTCTCCGGGCAACGGATTCTTCGTCCCGTTTGAAACAAGACTATCGTCACGCAAGGTGCCGCTCTGTGCGCTGGCCCGCCAAAGAAGGCGATGGAGTCGGCGGGTGGAATGCAGGGAAGCTGCGCCTTCGCTCAGGCGCACTGTCCGAGGCCCGATGCCGGCCAGTCACGCCGTGTCGCCACGCTGTCTTGTCGCGGCACGAGCCGCCCGCGCCGCAAGCCGGCATTTCCAGGCCGGTCAAGCTCGTCGGCTCGTCGATTGTCATGGTATATCCATGCAGTGCGGCCCCATCCGCCGACCCGGTGCCGCGCCCGCCGTCCCGCTGTCCATTCTCAAACGCCTATCGAAGGACTTCCGCCGATGCAGAGCCCGCTGATCGCCTATACGCCGCCCTCTTCCTACGTCAGCCATGCCGCCGCGTTCCGGAGCGGCGCGACGAGCCCGCTCGCGCTGCTGGAAACCGGGCTCGCGCGCCTCGACGCCCGCGAGCACGAGGTTCGCGCGTTCGTCGCGCTGGCCCTCGAACGCGCGCGCGCCGAGGCGCAACGCTCGACGCAACGCTGGCTCGACGGCAAGCCGCTGTCGCCGCTCGACGGCATCACGATCGGCGTCAAGGACATCATCGAAACGGCGGACCTGCCGACCGCCCAAGGCTCGCCGATGTGGACCGGCACGCAGACGCGGCGCGATGCGGCTAGCGTGCAGGCGTTGCGCCAGGCTGGCGCGATCATCGTCGGCAAGACCTCGACGGCCGAATTCGCGGCCACCGAAATGTTCTCGAGCACGGCCAACCCTCACGATCCGCAGCGCACGCCCGGCGGTTCGAGCGCCGGATCGGCCGCGGCGGTCGGCGCGGGCTTCGTGCCGCTCGCCCTCGGCAGCCAGGTGGTGGGTTCGACGATCCGGCCGGCCAGCTATTGCGGCTGCATCGGCTTCAAGCCGACCTATGGCGCACTGAACCGCAGCGGCAGCTTCGACCACCTGAGCCACAGCGCCGCCGGCCTGCTCGGCACGACGCTCGACGACGTCTGGGCAGCGGCTCGCGCCATCGCCTCGCGGGTCGGCGGCGATCCCGGCCATGCGGGTCTCATGGGCCCCGACACCTTGCCGGACACGCGCGCGCCGCGCCGCCTCGTGCTGCTCGAAACCGCGGGCTTGAGCGCGGCGACGCCCGGCGCGCGTGCGGCGCTCGATGCCGCGGCGGCCTGGCTGCGCGAACGCGGCGTGGAAGTCGTCACCCGCGCGCAGGCAGAGGTGGTCGAACAATTCGAACGGGAGCTGGCAGACGGCCTGCTGGAACTGACGCTGTCGATCATCGCGTGGGAATCGCGCTGGCCGCTCGAAGGCTACGCACAGACCAACGCGAGCGCGATTAGCCATGCGCTGCTGCGGCGCCTCGCCAATGCCACGGCGATGACCCAGCACGACTATGCGACTGCGCTCGCGCGCCGCGCGAGGCTGCGCGACACGTTCGCCGAGCTGATGGCGAACTGCGACGGCGTCGTGACGCTCGGCGCGACCGGCGCCGCGCCACGCGGCTTCACGTCGACAGGCAACCCCGGCTTCGCGGTGCCGGCATCGATTCTCGGCGTTCCCGCGCTGACGCTGCCGGCGCTGCGCGACGAGAACCTGCCGCTCGGGCTGCAGTTCATCGGCGCGGCCGGCGAGGATGCCGCGCTGTTTTCGCTGGCCCGCTGGTTCGTGAACGAGGCTGCGGGACGATGATCCGTAACCACATAGTCGGCATTGCAAATGCTTTTGCAATCAATCGATGAGGAATATGAAATAAGGCGGTCATGGACGAGTCACCCGGTTCGATTAAAAAGAACAACCCGCCCCGAAAACGGGCGACGGGCCGGATCTCTCCAAACAACTGCAGAAAAGGATCACCGAACCATGGGCAAGTACAAAGTCAAACTCGGCGAAGGGGCTGCCTTGGACGAAGAAGGAACCATGTCCGGGCATGCGCGCATGGTTGACGGCGAAGAAGACCATCCGGTTCGCAACGGCGAGGATTTCACGTCGAAGGCGGCGACCGTCGGCGTGGTGGTCGTGGGCGCCGCGCTGTTCGAGGCGGCTCTGATTCCGGGCATTCTGATCGGCGCGGCCGCGGTTCTGGCGCCCAAGTATCTGCCGAAACTGGGCGAGCGCGTACAGCCGTTGTTCAACAGCACGGTGCGCGGGGCCTACAAGTTCGGTCGCAAGGCGCGTTCGGCCGTCGGCGAGGTGCGCGAGCACGTGAGCGATATCGCGGCTGAGGTGCACGCCGAAGAAGCCGCGGCGGCGGACGGAATCGCGCCGGCCGTCGAGCCCGCCAAAGCCTGATTCCGCCGCTTTGCAGCGCCAGCACGTTGCCTGGGTGCCGTTCCAACCGGCAGGAAGGACTGCACCCTTTCTCCTGCCCCACGTCGATCTTTCATGAGTCAAGTTCCCCACTCTGGTGCCGCTCACCATGACGCCGCGCCTGCGGTAACGAACGATCCACAGCCGCGGCCGGAAGCGTCACCGACGCCGCCGGCGCAGGAGAGCCGTGCCGCCGAACCGGCCAGCAAAAAGAAGCACGTGATCCGTATCGAGCACAAGGTGCCGGGACGCGTGCGCATGCGTATTCCTGGCGCGAAGCACAATCCCGCGTATCTGGAGATGTTCCAGAACGTCTTCATGTCGATTCCCGGCATCACCAAGGTCAAGGCCAAGCACGATACCGGCAGCATCGTGATCCATTACGACCTGAAGCGGGAACGCGAATTCCAGGCGCATTTCCATCACTACTGTGCGCAGAACGACATGTCGGTGCACGCCGCGCTGCCCGGTGATGAGATCGGCGAGATTGCGAAGAAGATCGAAGCCGAGGCCGAGTTCCTGGCCGAGCGCTCCCATACGGTGCGCGTGGCGGTCGACACGATCAGGAAGCTCGACTACCAGATCAAGTCGTTGAGCGGCAACACCATCGATCTGAAGATCGTTCTCGTGGCCGGGCTGGCCGTCGTGACCTTCGCCGAAATCGGTGCCGAGGCGGCGACCCCCATGTGGGTGACGCTTGCGTTGTTCGCCGCCAATCATTTTGTCGAGTTGAAACACGAAGGGCACGCGGCGCCAGCGGCCGCGCCGATGTCTTCGGCCGCACGCTGAGCCAACCGGAAGCCACATGGAATTTTCCATCCGTCACGCGATCCCCGGTCGCGTGCGCCTGCACGTGCCCGTGCTGTGCGCACCGTCCCCGCTCGCCGAATCCGCGCTGTCGTGGCTCCAACAACAGGATTTCATCGACGACGCCTGCATCAAATACGATTGCGCGAGCCTGATTATTCATTACGAGCCCACGAAACTCGACGAGGTCGATGCGCTGCTCGAAATGCTCGAAGGCTTCAGCCTGGCCGATCTCGGGCAACTGCTCCAGTACCTCGATCCGACCGGCGGCGCGCGCGCGGTCGGTGCCGCGCGCAGTCAGACGGTGCCGGAGCGGCCGCGCTGGCCGTTGGCGTTGCCGAGTCTGTCGCTGGCCATGGCGTTCTCGTCGAATCCCGTGCTGTTCGCGCTCAACGTCCCGTTGATGCTGCACAACGCATTCCCGATCTTCAGGCGTGCCTGGCATGTCTGGCGTACCGAGCAGCGTCTGAACGTCGACTTCCTCGATACGCTGGCGATTTCGGTGTCGATCGGCCAGGGCAACATGGTGACGGGCGGCGTGATTACCTGGCTGATCCGCCTTGGCGACTGGATTCGCGATCTGACCGCGGCCGGCTCGAAGCGCGCCGTGACCGAGCTGCTCGAATTCCAGAGCAAGACGGCCTGGGTGGTGCGCGACGGCGAAATCGTCGCCGTTCCGGCAACCGAACTCGCGGTCGACGATTCAGTGGTGGTCTATCCGGGGGAGATGATTCCGGTCGACGGCGAAATCACCCACGGCCACGGCATGATCGATCAGAAGACGATCACGGGCGAAGGCTTGCCGGTGTCGCGCAAGGCCGGCGAAGCGGTATTCGCGGCCACGGTGCTGCGCGAGGGGCAACTGACGCTGCGCGCGCTGCGCGTCGGCGCGCAAACCACTGCCGGTCAGATCGCGCACCTGGTCGACTCCGCGCCGATCGGCGACACGCGCATGCAGAACCACGCGGAACGCTTCGCCGACCGCCTCGTGATGCCGACGCTTGGCCTCGCGATCGGCACGGCGCTGCTGTCGCGCGATTTCAACCGTTTCCTGTCGCTCGTGATCGTCGACTTCGGCACCGGCATTCGCGTCGCGGCGCCGACCGCCGTGCTGTCGTCGATGACGCACGCCGCGCGCGCCGGCATCGTGATCAAGAGTGGCGGCCATATGGAAAAGCTGGCGCAAGTCGATACCGTGGTATTCGACAAGACCGGCACGCTGAGCGTCGGCACGCCTCATGTGGTGCAGATGCAGTCGTTCATGCCGAATATTTCGTCAGAGCATCTGCTCGAACTCGCGGTGGCGGCCGAAACGCATCTGCAGCACCCGGTGGCCGAGGCGCTGCGCGAGAAAAGCCGCGAACTGCGGCTATTGCCGCCGCCTTGCGATGAGACCGAATACCGGATCGGCCTCGGCGTGGAAGGCCAGGTCAACGGCTATTACATGCATGTCGGCAGCGAGCGCTTCCTGCGCCAGAACGAAATTCGCGTCGACCACATCGCGGCCGAGCGCACGGCGATCGACGCGCGCGGCTGCTCGAGTCTGTACGTGGCGATCGACGGCAAGCTGGCCGGGCTGATCGCCTACGAAGACCGGATTCGCCCGGAGAGCCGGGACATCGTCGAGACGCTGCACCGCATGGGCATTCGCGACACGATCATGCTGACCGGCGACAACGCCGTGGTCGCGCGCGCGGTGGGCGAGCGCGTCGGGCTGACCCGTCAGGTAGCCAACATGATGCCCGCCGACAAGGCCGAGGTGATCTTGCAGTTGCAGCGGGAAGGGCGCGTCGTGGCGATGGTCGGCGACGGCATCAATGATTCGCCCGCGCTCAGCTTTGCCGATGTCGGCATCGCGATGAAATACGGCGCGGATATCACGCACGAGTCGGCCGACGTGGTGCTGATGGAAGATTCGCTGTGGAAGCTCATCAAGGCCATCGAGATTTCGCGTGGCGCGGTGGGCCTTATCAAGCAGAACTATGGAATCGTCGCGGCGATGAACGCGGTCGCCCTGGGACTGGCCCTGCCCGGCGGGCTGGTCAGCCCCGAGATCACGGCCGTCATCAGCAACGGCTCGGCGATCGTTGCCAGCCTGAACGGCATTCGACCCGCGTTGCGCCGCTCATGAAACCGTCCGCACCGGCCAGGACCGGCCACGCCATGACCTCGCAACATCGGCGCGAACTGAGCGCGGCGGTGGATAGGCTCGAACATCCGCACTTTGCCGCGCGGCTGGCCGATTATGCCGGCCAGCCGCTCAATGCGCTGGTCGAGCATTTTCCGGGCGGCCTCAACCGGCGCATGCGCGAGGTCGTGCAGTCGGCGATTTTCCGTTGCCTGGAGCTGGCGATCAACTCGCTGGACGAAGGCCCCGACGCGGTGGGCAGCGCATGGATGAGCAAGCTGATGATCGGCGCGGCCGGTGGCATCGGCGGCTTTTTCGGGGTGATGGCGCTACCGGTGGAATTGCCGTTGACCACCGCGTTGATGCTGCGCGCCATCGCCGAGATTGCGCGTGCCGAAGGCGAGGATCTGAGCCGGCTCGAGACCCGCCTCGCCTGTCTCGAGGTGTTCGCGCTCGGCACGCACGATACGCTGGGCCGACGCAATGAACTGAACGCCGGTTACTACGCCACGCGCCTGATGTTGACGAAACTGACCGTCGACGTGGCCGCGCTCATTTCGGAGCGGGGAGCGGTCAATGCCTCGACGCCGATCGTCGCCAAGCTGGTCGGCGAAATCGTCGGGCGTTTTGGCCTGATGGCGGCGGATATGTCGGCGGCCAGCATGGTGCCGGTACTCGGCGCGGTGGGCGGCGCCACCTTGAACGTCATTTTTGCGGATCACTTTCACCGTGTCGCGCGCGGACATTTCACGATCAGGCGTCTGGAACGCATCTACGACAGCGAGACCGTTCGTCATGCATATCAACAGTGCTTACAAGTGCCTGCGCCCCGGTTGCCGGCGAAGCGCGCGTCCTGACTTCGGCCTGGCGTAATGGTCAGCAAGCCGCCGAGGGGCTCCGACGCAACCGCGGTGCAATTCGCGGTCGACCTGCGCCGCATCGAGCTCAAACGCATGCGCTGGCTGGCGGGCGGCTTGCTGCTTCTGATGCTGATCCTGTTCGTCGCGACTTCGATCGCGATAGCGCGGATGCACTGGCCCTGGCTCGCCTATGTCCATGCGTTTACCGAAGCGGCGATGGTCGGCGCCTGCGCCGACTGGTTCGCGGTCGTGGCGCTGTTCCGTCATCCATTCGGCGTACCGCTGCCGCATACCGCGGTGATCGCGCGGCACAAGGTGCGGATCGGCGAGAGTTTCGGCGCTTTTGTCGCGAGCAATTTCCTGACGCCCGCGGAAGTGACGGGCCGTCTCGAAGCGATTGACGCGGCGGGCTGGGCGGCACGCTGGATTCGCGCTCCCGAGCATGCCGCGCAGGTTGCCGACCGTTTGCAGCATCTGTTTCCCTTGCTGCTCGACTCGCTGGGTAGTCGCGAAGTGCGCGACTACAGTCTCGGCCTCGTGCGCAAAGGCATCGATTCCATTGCCGCGGCGCCGCTGCTCGGCCGCTTGCTGTCGGTGCTGGTGGCGCGAGGACATCATGAGGCCACGTTCGACACCGCACTGGACCGGGCGCAGGATTTCATCGACGCGCATCAGGACAACATTCGCCGCGCGGTCTCCGGCAGCAGCGCGCGCTGGGTGCCGGGCTGGGTCGACGACAAGGTGACGGACGCGTTCCTCGCCGAGTTGCAAAAAACCATCGACGCGGCGCGTGAGGACCCCGGGCATGTCTGGCGCCGGCAGTACCGCGGCATGCTCGACGGCTTGATGACGCGTCTCGCCGACGACCCGCAACTGCTCGAAGAGGGCGAGCGGATCAAGGCGGAAGTGCTCGACGGCGCGGTGCTGGACGGCTACCTCGAATGGCTGGGCACGGAGGCCGGCGACAGGCTGCAGGTCGAACTGGCGGCGCGCGAGGGGGTGCTGCAGCAAGTCCTCGCGCGTGGCCTCGCGGCAGCCGGCGAGTGGCTCGATACGCATGCCGAGGTCAGCGTGCTGGTCAATCGCTGGGCGCAGCAGCTTGTCTACACCGCAATCGTGCCGAACCGCAGCGAGATCGGCGGCTTTATTTCGGGCGTGGTCGCCCGCTGGGATACCGCGACGCTGATCGACAAGCTCGAACTGCAAGTCGGCAAGGACCTGCAATTCATCCGTATCAACGGGACGCTGATCGGCGGACTGGTCGGATTGGGCATCTTCGTGGCGGAACGTCTGCTGTCGTGAAGCCAGCCCTTCGAGCGCGCAGCCGCCCGGCCGCGGGATGTCATGGCGCTGTCTTTACGGTTGTACAAGATGCAAACGGATGTGGCCCGGCAACCGCGCCCGAACCCCGCCGTCGTTGCCGCTGCTTTGCTTGCGCGCCGGCCAGCGCCGTCGCGCCGATGCACCATCGTCGACCCGAGAGGTAATTGCATGTCAAACCCGCTCCGCCCGATTCCCGCGCAACATGCCGAGGTAACTTCGCCATCGCAGGACGACCCGCTCGACTACCGCCATCAGAAAGAATGGCACCTCGAATCGGGCGAATCGCAGTCGCCGATCGAGATCCGCGGCGAGGACGTCACCCTGGCCGAATGCACGCCCGACGAGAACGACGCGATCGTGATGCACGTGACGGGCGAAGGCGCGAGCGTCGTCGATAACGGCAACACCGTGCAGATCGTGCCGGCGAAGAGCGCCGCGACGATTCGCGGCCGTCACTTCAGGTTGATGCAGGCGCATTTCCACGCGCCGGCCGAGCACACGATCGACGGCCTACGCCATCCGCTCGAAGGGCACTTCGTATTCAAGGCGCAGGACGGCCGGCTTGCGGTAATTGCGGTGCTATATCGCGAGGGGGCCGGCAACGAACAATTCGCCGCGCTCGTGCGCGCCGCGCAGCGCGACGTTCGCGTGCCGCTCGACTCGTTCGACGCCGCCGCGCTCGTGCCGGCCTGCATGAACTGCTACTACCACTATCTCGGCTCGCTGACGACGCCGCCGCTATCCGAAAACGTCGAATGGTACGTG
The DNA here is from genome assembly GCF_011752945.1 of Paraburkholderia sp. Cy-641. Classification (NCBI taxonomy): domain Bacteria; kingdom Pseudomonadati; phylum Pseudomonadota; class Betaproteobacteria; order Burkholderiales; family Burkholderiaceae; genus Paraburkholderia; species Paraburkholderia sp. Cy-641. Next base: position 7,416 of record NZ_VWWM01000057.1, on the reverse strand, counting down.
CTGAACGAACCGGTCTCGCTGTCGGGTGCGGACATAGAAGCGTTCCGGCAGCACTATGCGTTCAATGCGCGCGACACGCAGCCGCTAAACGGCCGACCGCTGCTGAAATATACGTTGTGAGTCTGGGGCGATCGGCGCGCAGGACAAACGCGCCGCGCGCAAGAACAGACTCCAGGCGCGCGGCAGCGATGCCGGCTTGACCGGCTCGATCTACGTGATGCCGCGCCGCCGCTTCCCGCGGATACGGCGGCAGCAGCATGGCTCATGATGCGCGGCTCGCACTGAACCGTGCGAGCACACATGCACCTCTGAACAACGCCAGCGCGTCATTCAAAGGTGCGCGGCTCAATGCTCGGTACTCACGCGCGCCGCCTCGGGGCACACCGGGTCCTTGCCCCAATGCCCGTCGCACACGCGCCAGCGGCACAGCTGATCCTCGAAGAAGCCCCGCTCGCCGCAGGCCTTGACCTGTTCCGCGAGCGTCAGCGGCTTGCCGGCCTGCGCTTTCGCCTTCGTCGTATGCACGGCGGCGTCCTTGCCGTTCGCGGGCTTCGTGCGAGCGACCAGCACGGCCAGCAGATCGGCATCGGAATCATCCTTCTGGCCGGTCGCGCGCTTGTCGTGCCGCTTCTTCGCGAGAGCTTCCTCCCTGGCGTTCGCGGCATGCCCGGCGGCCTTCGCTTCGTGCCGGGTTTCGGCAGCCTTGGCCGCATGCTTGCGGTTCGGATTCGCGGACGCGCTGGCAATAGGTACGGTGGGCACGGCGCCGGCGGACGGCGCGCTCGCCCCCGCATCGCGCGCGCCGTCGGCCAGCGCGCGGGAAAGCCGGGCATCGTCCGGGACCGCCGCCGACGCACCGGCATCGGCGGCCTCATTGGCGGCCTGTTTCGCGCCGGCGGAATCGTCATCGGCCACGATGGTGGCCGCTTGCGGCGCCGAAGCGGCCGCGACCGCGGGGGCTTTCGCGCCGCTGTCCACAGCGGCAACGACCGCGGGTGTCGCGTGGCCCGCAGGCTCGCCACGCTCGAATACGTGCCACGCGCCGAAGGCGGCGGCGCCGATCACCAGCAGTGCCGCCACCGCGAGCGGCGCGCGTGAGCGCCCTTCGCGAGGCGGTGAGGCTGGCGGCACGACGCGGCCCTCGAGATTCGCGAGGATGCGTGAGCCGCCAGGCGGCGCGCCGGGCGCGTTCGCATCGGCGGCTTTGTCGGCCAGCAGGCTGGGCGGAGCTTTAGGGGTGGAGTTGTCCGGCGCACTCATTTACTGTCTCTTTCGAATCGTGCTCATTGAATCGGGCCTGTTTCACCGCAATAATACGAGGCGGCCCAGCTTCGGGCAGCGCTGATTCTAAAATCAAGCTTTACAAAAAACAATTACCACCACGCGGGTTCGCTTTTGGTCGCCATTGCTCTCGTCGTCTATTTCGCCATTGCCGTGCCGCTCGCCGCGCTATTGCTATTGCCGGCCGTGCGTGCGACGGTTTTCAGCACGCTATTCGAATTGCATAGCGTAATTATTCGTCGCGCGTCGACAAGCGCGACTCACGCGCGCAGCCACCTTTTTAGATCGGCAAGTTTTTCCCATTCGCGAATGACCGGCCTGAAAAATATACTTATCAGGCGGCGCTTGCCGATTTTCATTACCGCATGTATTCTTGCGACGCCGCCGCTGATTGCAATTGCATTGCGCGGCCATCAGCTATTTCAATACGATGACACACCCCGGGTACCGGACGAAAAAATCGCTGCCCTGCTGAACGGCGAGCAGCTGATTCCGCCGCCACCGCTGCCTCCCGAGGCCTTTACCACGAAGGAGGTCGAGCAGGTACGGCCCGAGCTGCACGATGCGAGCCGCGACTGGAATCTGCTGGATGCCGATTTTCGCACGCGCCTATTGCTCGTCTATAAAATCATGCGCGAGCAATACGGTTATGAAATGGCATTGCTGGAAGGTTACCGCAGCCCCGAGCGGCAAAACCGGCTTGCGCAAATGGGCGGCAATGTGACTAATGCGGCGGCCTTCCAAAGCTATCACCAATACGGACTGGCGGCCGACAACGCATTTCTGCGCGACGGCAAGCTCGTCATTTCAGAAAAAGACCCCTGGGCGATGCGGGGCTATCAGTTATATGGCCAGGTGGCCGAACAGGTAGGACTGACCTGGGGCGGCCGTTGGAAATTGATGGATCTGGGCCACGTCGAATATCACAAACCCGGCTTCGTACTGGGTCGCGCGCCGGCAAATGTCAAATGAGGCGCGACAGGAAATAAATGGGGAGTTTTATGGGGCGTTCATTCATTCCGCTCGGTGACAAAACCGACCTTGCCGCCCATCACGGCGACAACACCTCTGGCGGCGCCGCATCGGGCGCCGCGCCATCCGCTTCCCGCCCCGGCCGAACATGAATCCCCCTATGCGTCCCGGCTGCCACGGCCGGCTTTGCCCGAGCGCGCAGCGCACGTGACGCCCCCGCACACCACGACAAACAGCACCCAAGGCACCAGGACCTGACCGGCTTATGCAACGCCTCCTCAACGTGTTGACTCACAAGCGCACGCTCTCCATCATCGGCGTGATCGCGCTCGCTGCCGTGCTGATCATCGCCGCCGACGCACTACAGATCGACCTCGTGTGGGTCGCCGTCGTGCTCGGCGCGCTGCTCGTGATCCGGCTTCTGTTCTGGCTCTGGCAGCGCATGCGCGTGCGCCGCGCGAACCGCAAGCTCGGCGACATGCTCGAACAGCAGGCGCAGACCGAGAACGGCCCGGCCGCCCCCGCCGGGCCCACCGGGCAGGCGGATCTGGATGTGCTGCGCACCCGGCTCGTCGACGCCGTGAAGACCATCAAGACCTCGAAGATCGGTCAGCTTTCCGGCGGCTCGGCGCTCTATCAGCTGCCGTGGTACATCGTCATCGGCAACCCGGCGGCCGGCAAGAGCAGTGCCGTGCTGAACTCGGGCCTGCAGTTCCCGTTCGCCGACAAGCACAACGCCGTGGTGCACGGCATCGGCGGCACGCGCAACTGCGACTGGTTCTTCACGACGGAAGGCATCCTGCTCGACACGGCGGGCCGCTACTCTGTCCACGAGGAAGACCGCAGCGAATGGCTCGGCTTCCTCGGTCTGCTCAAGCGCTACCGTCCGAAAGCGCCGATCAACGGCATCATCGTCACCGCGAGCATCGCCGAGCTGACGGGCAACCGCCCCGAGTTCGCGATCAACCTCGCGAAGAACCTGCGCCAGCGCGTGCAGGAACTGACCGAGAAGCTCGAAGTGTTCGCGCCCGTCTACGTGATGTTCACGAAGGCCGACCTGATCACCGGCTTCACCGAGTTCTTCAGCGGCAACGACCGCCAGGAATACGACCGAGTGTGGGGCGCGACGCTGCCCTACGAGCCCGACGAGAAGCGCGACATCGTCGCGCTGTTCGACGAGCGCTTCGAGGAGCTTTACGACGGCCTCAAGGAAATCAGCATCGCGCAGATGTCGATCAGCCGCGGCAAGCAGCTTGCGCCGGGGCAACTGAGCTTCCCGCTCGAATTCTCGGCGATCAAGCCGGCGCTGCGCGCGTTCCTCGCCACGCTGTTCGAGAACAACCCGTTCCAGTACAAGCCGATCTTCCGCGGCTTCTATTTCACGAGCGCGCTGCAGGAAGGCGAGACGAACAGCGCCGCCGCGCAGCGCATCGCGAACCGCTTCGCGCTTGCCACGGACGATCTGCCCAAGCCGCACAGCGCGTTCTCGAAGAACGGCTTCTTCCTGCGCGACCTGTTCTCGAAGGTGATCTTCGCGGACCGGCAAACGGTGCGGCAATTCGCGAGCCCTGCCAAGACGCGCCTGCGCTATGGCACGTTCTTCGGTTTCGTCGCGGTGCTCGCGCTCGCGCTCGGCGGCTGGACGTGGTCGGCCATCGGCAACCAGCAGCTCGTGGCGAACGTGCAGGCCGATCTCGACAACGTCGAGCGCCTCCAGCAGAACCGCAACGACCTGCAATCGCGCCTGCAGGCGATGGACATTCTCGAAGACCGCATCGAGCAACTCGAACAGTTCCGCCGCGACCGGCCGCTCGCGGTCTCGCTCGGCCTCTATCAGGGCGACCGGCTCGAACAGCATCTGCTGCAGGAGTACTACAGCGGCGTGAAGCAGATCATGCTCACGCCCGTCTCGCAGAATCTCGCCTCGTTCCTCAAGGACGTCGACGCGCACCCCGAACTGCTGGCGCCGCTCTCGCACGCGCCCGATGCGGGCGCGACGCCCGTCTCGGCGCACGCGGCGATGGCGGCCGCGAACCAGGGCGGCCTCTATAGCGACGCCTCGCCCACCAGCGTCGAAGACGCCTACAACGCGCTCAAGACCTACCTGATGCTCTCCGACAAGCGCCACGTCGAAGCGGCGCACCTGAGCGACCAGATCGCGCGCTTCTGGCGCGGCTGGCTCGAAACGAATCGCGGCAACATGCCGCGCGACGAGATGATCAAGAGCGCCGAGCGCATGATTACGTTCTACCTCTCGCGCGTCTCCGACGACGACTGGCCGATGATCGACGCGAACCTCGCGCTCGTCGACCAGACGCGCGAAGACCTGCGCCACGTGGTGCGCGGCATGCCGGCCCGCCAGCGCGTCTACGAGGAGATCAAGGCGCGCGCCTCGACGCGCTTCGCGCCGATGACGGTCGCGCGCATCGTCGGCGACACCAACACTTCGCTGATCGCGGGCAGCTACGCAATTTCCGGCACCTTCACGCGCGAGGCGTGGTTCCAGTACGTGCAGCCCGCGATCCGCGACGCCGCGACGAAGGAGCTGCAGGCGAAGGACTGGGTGCTCAACACCTCGGCGCAGGACGATCTCACGCTCGAAGGCAGCCCCGAGCAGATCCAGAAGGCGCTCGTCGCGATGTACAAGACCGAATATGCGGAGAACTGGCAGAAGTTCATGCAGGGCATCGCCGTGCAGGACTTCGGCACGTTCGGTCAGGCCGTCGACGCGATGAACCGCCTCGGCGACCCGCAGGACTCGCCGATCCGCAAGATCCTCGAAACCGCCTACGACCAGACCTCCTGGGACAACCCCTCGCTCGTGCACGTGAGCATCAAGCACGCGGAAAGCGGCGTGATGGGCTGGGTCAAGCAGTGGTTCTCGCGCAGCCCGGTCACGGCCAACCTCGACCTCAACGGCAATCCGGTCGAACCGTCGATGGGCCCGATCGGCCAGGCGTTCGCGGGGCTCGGCCGCATGGTCGTCACGCACGACAACGCGTCGCTGCTCGGCGGCTACATGGACACGCTCTCGAAGGTGCGCACGCGGCTGAACCTCATCAAGAACCAGGGCGACCCGGGTCCGGGCGCGCGTCAGCTGATGCAGCAAACGCTCGACGGCAACGGCTCCGAACTCGCCGATTCGCTGAAGTTCGTCGACGAACAGATGCTCACGGGCCTGACCGACACGCAGCGCAAAACGCTGCGCCCGCTGCTCGTGCGGCCGCTCATGCAGGCCTATGCGGTCGTGATCCAGCCGGCGAGCGTGGAAGTCAACAAGGTGTGGAACGCGCAGGTGTACCAGCCGTTCCAGGCTTCGCTTGCCAACAAGTACCCGTTCTCGGGCACCGCGAAGGTCGAGGCCGGCGCCAGCGAAATCGCCCAGATGTTCGGGCCGGACGGCGCGATCTCGAAGTTCGTCGGCACGACGCTCGGGCCGCTCGCCGTGCGCCGCGGCGACACGCTCTCGGCGCGGACCTGGGGCGACATGGGTCTCGCGCTCACGCCCGACTTCACCAGCGGCTTCGCGCGCTGGGTGGCGCCGCTCTCGGGCGGCGCGGCAGGCGCGGGCGCCGGCGGCGCGAGCGAGCCGCAGACCGTGTTCCAGATCCTGCCGCAGCCTTCGAGCGGCACGACCGAGTACACGATCGCCATCGACGGCCAGCAGATGCGCTACCGCAACACGCCGCCGCAGTGGAGCAACTTCGTGTGGCCCAATCCGCAGGGCACGCCGGGCGCCTCGCTGTCGGCCACCACGTTCGACGGCCGCACGATCCAGCTCGTCAACGAGCCGGGCCGCTACGGTCTCGAGAAGCTCATCAACTCGGCGCAACGCACGCGTCATCCGGACGGCACGTTCGACCTCACGTGGACGCAAGGCAGCGTGACAGTATCGGTCAGCATGCGCATCGTCAGCAGCTCGCAGCCCACCGCCGCGAGCGCCAGCGCGCCGCAACAGCAAGGCCTGAGCGGCGTGCAGTTGCCCTCGTCGATCGCCAGCACCGGCGCGGCCAACCCGGCTGCGGCCGCAGCTACGAGCGGCACCGGCACGGCCCCCGCCACCGTGGCGACGACGCCCAACCAGACAGGAGGAACCGCGCAATGACGCAGTCCGTTCAGGCGCAGATCGCGTACTTCGGCAAGATTCCGTCGCGCGGCGACTTCGTCAAAAGTGCGCACAATCCGCAGTTGCTGCAAACGCTAGACCGCTGGATCGCCCAGGCCATGGAACTGCTCGCCGACGACCCGCGCTGGAAGATCGTTTACGGCGACGCCCAGCCGATGCATTTCGCGTTTCTCGGCTCGCAGAGCAAGCTCGCGATCGCGGGGCACATGGTGGCGAGCCACGATCAGTCGTCGCGGCGCTTTCCGTTTCTCGCCGCCACGGCGCTCGAAGTCGAGCAGCCGCTCGCCTTCCTCGCGCGCAGCCCGCTCGCGTTCGCGCGGCTGTGGTCGCGCGCCGCCCAGCAGATGCAGCCGCTGCTCGGCGCGAATGAACCGGCCGGCGCGCTGCAGGCGCTCGGCGAAACCCAGGTGCCGGTGGACGTGGGCGGCACGGGCAACCCGCACGACGGCACCTTCAACGACTTCGTCGAGCACCAGACGCTCGAAGGCCTCGAACGGATGCTGCTCGCGAGCGGCCACCCGGTGCGCCTGCGCGGCGCGATGCTCGCGCTCGGCTCACTGCTGCGGCCCGTGATGACGAGCGGCTCGTCGCATCTGGAGCGCGGCCTCACGCTGCCGCTGCCGACCGACCCGTTCTACCGCAGCCTCGTCGCCGCGTTCTGGCTGGAGCTGATCGCGCCGTTCGTCTCGAAGGCCGACTTCGAACTCGCGATCTTCATCGGCACGATCGCGCAGCGCGAGCGGCTCATCGTCGGCTTCAACGGCGCCTCGGCCAAGACCCTGCACAGCGTGGTCGATCCGCAAACCTACTCCGCTCACAACATCGATATCGACGATCCCGAGTGGGTCGACGATCACGCACAAAGCGACCATGGCATCAGCAAACTCGTCAGCTACCTCGATCAGCCGCAACTGTCGCTGCGGCTGGCGATCGACACGTTCCGCGAAGCGTTCGTTGGGGAGGCCGGCCATGCGCGTCGCGCATAAGCGCGCGCAGCCCGCGCGCACGCTACGGGCCACGGCGCTGGCCGCGGGGCG